>CAYNXE010000121.1:0-7181 GCA_964400995.1 uncultured Odoribacter sp. | reverse complement strand
CGGGAGGTATGAAGCAACGCATCGGCATCGCCCAGACGCTGCTGAACCTTCCCCGCATCCTGGTGGTGGACGAGCCGACGGCAGGGCTTGACCCGCGCGAACGCATCCGCTTCCGGAACCTGCTGGTGGAATTGTCGCGCAACCGGATTGTGATTTTCTCCACGCACATCATCGAAGACATCGCCAGTTCCTGCAACCAGGTGGGTGTCATCAACAAGGGTTCCCTGAAGTATTACGGCACGCCTGCCGATATGGTGGAAATCGCCAAGGAGGTGACCTGGACCTTTGAAATTCCGGCACGGGACTTTGCCAAGCTGCCGGCGGACCTGTTGCTTGTCCACCACATCCGCAACGGCGAAAACATCAAGGTGCGCTGTCTGTCCGAGAAACAGCCCGTACCCAATGCGGTCCGGACCGCTCCGCTGCTGGAGGATTCCTACCTGTGGCTGTTGAGAAGCGTCAAACTCGCCAACAACGAACAAATCATCACTCAATAAGATTGTTTTATGAAAGCCTATTTTATAGCACCGCTCGCCAAGCTGACGACATTCAATATCAAAATCATTTTCGGGAACAAGTTCCTGTATTTTATGCTGAGCGCCGTCGGGTTTTACATCCTGACCGTGGCATTGAGCCTGATTGCGGACGATGAAATCACCTCCGCCACCGGTTACAATATGCTGCTCGTGCCTTCTATCCTGCTGATTTTTTACCCCACCTGTTTCGGCATTCAGAACGACCAGGACGCCAAAATCATCGAAATCATCTTCGGCATCCCCAATTACCGGTATAAAGTGTGGCTGCTCCGGCTGGCGATTTCGTATGTCATCTGTTTCGTGCTGACGTGCTTTCTGGCGGCGGTCACCAACTGGCTGGTCGTCGAAGTGCCGCCGATTGAACTGGCGGCGCAGGTTATGGTGCCGGCATTGTTCATCGGGATGCTCTGTTTTATGCTCAGCACGATTGTCCGCAACGGCAACGGTACCGCCGTGTTCATCATCATCATCGGACTGCTGCTTTTTGTCCTGAACGGCACTCTGGGAGTCAGCAAATGGAATCTTTTCCTGAATCCCTTTAACCTCCCGCTCGACAAGAATCCGGTGATTTTCTACAATACCGTATTCAATAACCGCATCATCATCCTGCTGGCAAGCTTCGTCTGCCTGCTTACGGGACTTTATAAGACGCAGAACCGCGAAAAGTTTATTTAGTTTGTAAAGTTAGAAAGTTTATAAAGTTATAAAGTTCGTAAGGTTTATAAAGTTTAGGGAGTTTATGGGTTGCTGATTATCCGGTGGCACGGGAAAAGTCGGAGAGGATGTCTATGCCAAGAGCCGTTTCTATTTTGCAAAGGGTTTCCAGCGACAGGTTTTCGCGACCTTTCAGTATCTTTGAGATATATTGCTGGCTGCACCCCATACGCTCGGCAAGCTGTTTTTGGGTCAGGCTTTCGGCTTCCATCTTGTCGAGCATTCGCATCGCTATTTGCTGGGAATAACACAACCATTCCCTGTTCTGGCGCCTGGCTTCCGCTTCCCCCCTCCAACGGCTCGGAGTGGCAGACTGATGTTGTTGAAGTTTTTGAATCGTATTCATCCCGTATCCCTACTTTAATTGTCTTCCTGTTCCTCGAATCTGACAGCCCAAAGCCGTCCGTCACCTGTTACGTCGTCGAATGTCATCATCGCATTGATTTTGAACACAAATATAATGTATTTCTTCGACAAATACAACTAATCGGTTGTGTCGATTATCCGTGACGAGGGAATTACCGGGTCAGATGGTTCGTTTCAGTTTTTCGTTGATGCGAGCGCGGACTTTGACCATAGCGTTTTTTTGCTTGACCCATTCCAGCAGTTGTTCGGTGTTTCCGGCGTTTTGGTATTCCAGGATTTTCAGGTCGGCTTCCTTGCACATCAGTTCTATCCGGCGGATTTTGTAGTTGTCTACGATTTTGGGAAGCAGTTCTTCGATGAGCATTTCTTCCGTTTTGACGGAAGTGTCTTTGGCGGTCCAGATTTTGCTCAATTCGTAGGGTTCGCTGAGGATGTCCGCCACGATGGCGCTGATTTCCGGACTGGGGTGTCCGATGAAGTATTTTGCCGCCACGAAACCGGAGGTCTTGTACTGTTGGCTATATTCCTGTTGTATCTCTTGCAAACCGGGATTCAGCAGCAACAGTTCGTCTTCCGCCAGTTCGCTGATGATGTATTGCCCTACGGTCACCGTAATCGCCTTGCCGTCACGCTCTTCCGTGTAAAGCTCCCGGTCGCCGAATAGCAGCAGGTAGCGCACCAGCATCATCTCTTCGGTGTCGCACGGGGAGACTCCACCCGTTTTCAGCGGGGTGAGGGTTTCCTTGACAACCGGTTGGGCGGGCGCCTTATAGGGCAACGGTGTCGGGTCGCCCGTCTTCGCTTTCCGGATGCGGGCAATCTCATTGTACAGCACCTCTTCCCCCACTTTCAACTGGTTGGCGGTTTCCTGCACATACACGGAGCGGGTGATGTTGTCCGGAATCAGCGATATGCTCTTGACAATGTCCGTAATCAGCTTCGCCCGTTCCAGCGGGTCATTGCCCGCCTGCTCCAGCAACAGTTTCGTCTTGAAATGGATGAAATCCGTCTCGTGTGCGGAAATGTATTCCAACACCTCTTCCGCCGTGTGTGCCTGAGCGTAAGAATCGGGGTCCTCTCCCTCGGGCAGTGAAACCACCCGGACGTTCAGTCCTTCCTCCAGCACCAGGTCGATTCCCCGCAAGGAGGCTTTGATGCCCGCGGCATCCCCGTCGTAGATGATGGTGACATTGGGGGTCAGGCGGCGGATGAGCCGGATTTGCTCGACTGTCAGCGAGGTGCCCGAGGAGGCGACGGTGTTCCCTATGCCTTTCTGATGAAAAGAAATCACATCCAGGTACCCCTCCACCAAGTAGCAACGGTTTTGCTGCACGATGCTCTTCTTGGCGAAATAAATGCCGTACAGCGTCCGGCTTTTGTGGTATATCTCGGATTCCGGGGAGTTCAGGTATTTGGCGCTCTTCTTGTCGTTCGTCATAATACGCCCGCCGAAAGCGATGATTTTTCCGGCGAGGTCGCGGATGGGAAACATCACCCGGGCGCGGAAACGGTCGAAATCTCCCCGGTCGGACGCTATCGTCAAACCGGTCTTTACCAGAAATTCTTTCTTGTATCCTTTCTCCACCGCGGCTTTCGTCAATCCGTCCCACGCCTCCGGACAATAGCCCAGCCCGAATTTTTCTATGGTCTGGTCGTCCAGTCCCCTGCGGCGGAAATAGCCCAGCCCCACCGACTTTCCTTCATCGGTATTCCAAAGTTGGTCTACAAAAAACTCCTCGGCATAATTGGTGACAATCAGCATACTCTCCCGCTCCGACTTTTCCTGCTTCTCCTGCTCGGTAAGCTCCTTCTCCTCGATGATGATGTTGTATTTTGCCGCCAGCCACCTCAACGCCTCGACATACGACAATTGCTCGTGCTCCATAATGAAGTTGACGGCATTGCCCCCCTTGCCGCAACCGAAGCACTTGTATATGCCCTTGGCGGGAGAAACGGTAAACGAACCGGTCTTCTCGTTGTGGAAAGGACAGCAACCGACGTAGTTCACCCCCCGTTTTTTCAGACTCACGAAGTCGGAAACCACCTCGTAAATGTCCGCCGAGTCAAAAATCCTTTGTATGGTCGCCTGGTCAATCATACCGCAAAAGTACAAAAACAAATGCGGATAATGCACTTTTTGTCCGGTTGAATTACCCCTTCCGGCATCACTTGAATTTCCTGCAAAATCATTTTATGTGATTTTTAATATATTTTTACTTTGAGACTGGCACGATTTTTGTACTTTTGCAGCCCGTGGAAACATTTTATATGTGTTTCGTTTCCATAGGTTGATTGTATTCACGTGCAATGATTGATATGACTGAAAGCGAATTGAACCGGACAAAGGCTGATTTACTGGAAAGTATTGCGGAACTGTTCCATAAGTACGGGCTGCGAAGCACGTCGATGGATGACATTTGCACGCATTTGAAGATTTCAAAGAAGACGCTTTACCAATATTTCAGCAACAAGGACGATTTGGTGGAACAGATGGCCCTCCATCGGGAAAGCGTCCTGCGCAAGAGCAGGGAAGTGAAGCAGCTGCAGAAGCTGGATTCGGTGGAGTTCCTGGTGGTTATGGGTGAGAGCATCATCCGGCACCTGAGCAGCCAGCACCAGATGAATCTTTTTGATTTGAAGAAATATCATCCGGAGGTGTACCAGCGCATCAACGAGCGGCATTGGGTGTTTTTCAAAGAACAACTGACGATGGCCATTGAAAAGGGCATCCGGGACGGGTATTTCCGGGAGGACATCGACAAGCAAGTGCAGATTTACCTGTTTGCCAAGCAAATCGGTTTTCTGGGCGAGCCGGAAGTGATGAGCAATATGGAATATCCGATTGACGTGATTATCGAGACGATTATCGAGAATGCCATCCGGAGTTTCGTTACCCCTCTCGGTATGGAGAAACTGGAAATTTTATTAAAGAAAAAGAAAGAGGCTGGCGATGGCACGCATTTTGCCACCACGAAAGCCACTAAAACAGGAAAACAACAAACAAAATAGCAAGAGAATGAAAAAAGGAGTTTTAATTTTGATTACGGCTCTCGTCCCGTGGATGCTGAAAGCGCAGACCACGCCGGATGCCCCCCAGAACTTGTCGCTGGAGGAAGCTGTAAATGTCGCCTTGAAGTACAACAAGGAACTGCAGGCGTCACAGATGAACATTGAGTTGAGGAACAAGATGGTGCTGGAAGCCATTTCGCAGGGATTGCCTCAGATAAACGGTTCGTTGAATTACAGTACGAACTTCAAGTATAAAATGCAATTCGGCGGAAACAACATCACGATGAAAGACCAGTCGAACCTGGGCGTTTCCGTGTCGCAGCTGTTGTTCAGCGGGCAGTGGATTCTGGGCATCCAGACCAGCAAAATCGCCAAGCAGATTTCCAGCCAGCAGGTGGACGTGACGGAGCTGGACATCAAGGAAACGGTTTATAATTCCTATTATACCGTTCTGGTGAGCGAGCGACTGATGGACATCGTGAGGGAGAACCTGAAGAATATGAGCGAAATCCAGCAGCATACGGAGAATATGTACAAGGTGGGAACCGCCGAGGTGACGGACGTGGACCAAATCCGCATCACGGTGGGACAATTGAAAAACAGCCTGCTGGCGATGGAACGGACGGTGGACGTGAATTACAACCTGCTCCGCCTGCAGTTGGGCCTTGCCGCCGGCACGCCGCTGAAACTGACGGACCAGTTGCAACGCTTCCTGGAAGAGGACGGCTTCCTGAAACTCTCCGCACAGCAGTTTGACATCAATGCCAACTTGCAATATCAGTTGATGCAAACCCAGGAAGATCTGCAAAAGAAGATGGTGGGTCTGAAGAAATGGGCTTACGCGCCGACGATTGCCGCCAATTACAATTTCACGTACAAGATTCTGAAACCGGATTTCGATATGAGTCCGAAACATTCGGCAGCCATCACGATGAACATTCCGGTATTCTCAGGCTTGCAACGGAAAGCGCAGTTGGACCAGGAGAAAATCACCCTGGAGCAGACCACGTTGAACAAGAGCCTGTTGGAAGACCAGCTGAACTTGCAGGAGGAACAGCTCAAATTCGCCCTGAAAAACGCCCTGGAGGATTACAATTTGCAAAAGGACAATATCCAGGTGGCACGGAAAGTACTGGAAAACTATCGGAACAAGTACAATGCGGGAGCCGTATCGAGTCTCGACCTGACCCAGGCAAACAACAATTACCTGACGGCGGAAAACAATTATACGGCGGCTTGCCTCACGCTCCTGCAGGCACAGACGCAATTGGAAAAACTGTATAACGAATTGAAGTAAAAACAATATAAACACGAAAACGATGATAAAGAACATTATTTTATCCGCTCTTGCAATCGCTGTCCTGGCAGGATGCTCCAAGAAGAAAGAGGCATCCGGCAGCGAAACGACCGTTGAAGCCATCCCGGTAAAAGTACAAAAACTGGCGAAGGAAGACATTTCCCGCACGTTGGATTATACGGCAAACCTGGAAGCCGACGAGCAGGTTTATTACGCGCCCGCGGCTACCGGCAGAATCTCCAAAATCTACGTTGAAGTAGGCGACCGCATCAAGAAGGGGCAGTTGCTGGTGGATATGGACAAGACGAATCTGCGGCAGGCAGAGGTGCAGTTGAAGAACCTGGAAACCGAATACAACCGGGCGAAGCTGCTGAACGAAACCCAGAGCATCAGCAAGCAAGCCTATGACGCCGCCGTTACCAGCTACGAGGTGGCCAAGACGAACGTGGAGTTCCTGAGAGAGAACACGAAGATGCTGGCACCGTTCGTCGGAGTGGTGACGGGCAAGTATTTCGAGGACGGGGAAGTCTACACGGGCGGCGCTTTCGGCGGCGCTTCCAAGCCGTCCATCATCGCGATTGAAAAAATCAATCCCTTGAAAGCGAACGTGAGCCTGTCGGAGCAGTATTTCCTGTCCGTGAAGAAAGGCACCAAAGTTGAACTGAAAAGCAGCCTTTACCCCGACCGGGTGTTCGAAGGCACGGTGAGCATCGTTTATCCCACCATCGACCCTGCCTCCCGGACATTTACCGTAGAGGTGAAAATCCCGAACGAGGACGAGGCTTTGCGCCCCGGTATGTACGGCACCATCAATCTCTTCATCGGTAACACGGAAACCATCGTGGCGCCCGCCATTGCCGTGCTGAAACTGCAAGGTGCCAACGACCGCTACGTGTTCGTCAACAGAAACGGCAAGGCAAAACGCATCGCCGTGACGCTGGGCAAGCGTTTCGAGGACAAGGTGGAACTGATTAGCAACGAGTTGCAGGAAGGCGACGAACTGATTGTCGTGGGACAGGGACGTGTAGTGGACGGTTCGCCGATCAGCATTACCAAGTAACAGTATGATAATCTTGTAAATCAATCAATATGAGTATATATAATACAGCGGTAAACAAACCCATTTCCACCTTGATGGTGTTCATCGCCATCCTGGTGCTGGGTATCGCCTCTTACATCCAGTTGCCGGTAGACCAGTATCCGAAAATGGACCCTCCGTACATCACTGTGATGGCTACTTATCCGGGCGCCAATGCCTC
>CAYNXE010000120.1:0-7196 GCA_964400995.1 uncultured Odoribacter sp. | reverse complement strand
CAAATCAAATCCCACTTTCAACTGTTCCGCTATCCGATAAGGACCGTATGTCGGTGTCGAAACTCCACCGCAAGCATTCTGAACTTTCAATGAAATCGTATAACCGGACCCAATTTCCCCGCAAGAAGGTTCATTATAAACATGCTTCAGTTCCAGTCTATCACGATTGTCAAGCAAATCATCTACTCTATACGTTCTAATCTTGTCGCCATCTCCGTAATTCACCTCATAAGTAGTCGATGCTCCATTACCGCCCAAATCCTTCAGTACCAACTTTATCTCCGTCCCTTTGCATTTGGTTTCCGTTGTTTTTCCTTCCAATGTCAATTGAATGCCCGTGTTTTCAGCCCTTACAGTGTATTCTACCGGCGTCCCCCAATCAGTTCCCGATTTCCCGTAAAACTTCAACGTATATACCCCGGATTGTGCATAATCATGCCCCATAGTCTTCTCACCCCTGTATTCTTTAACCTCACCATCTCCCCATTCAATTTTATAAGCCGAATAACTACCGCTGCTGGCTTGCTGCACGTCAATATGGTATTGCCCCTCCGAACCACAGGCATAAAATCCTTTCTCATGAATCAGTTCCAGCTGTCCCTGAGCCCTCCCCACCCAAAAGAAAAGAAAAAAGAGCATCCACCACCTGGCGGATTTATATAGAAAAATAGTCATAAAACACCCCATTACACATACTGGCAAACTTAACACATTTTTCTCAGTATATTGCCATTCTAACGATTTTCTTACTAACTATTTAATTGTCAAAATCAAGGGAAATCATAAGGAAGTCATAGGGAAGTCATATATCACGGTCGGTGTTCTTTCGCTCCAAGTTCGGTGCAACTTCGCTCACGGCGCATTTTGGTCCGAAGGGGGAGCGAAGAAGCAGCGAAGTTGGTCCATTACTTCCCCTTTATTTCCCCCTTGCTTCCCGATGATTTCCATAGACATTCGACAGGTGCAAAGACCTGCCGGTTGATGAAGTTTTTTAAGCAACAGACAAGTATCGGAGCGGCATTTACCCCGGATAACCCCACAAGCCGCCACCTTCCCGCAGAACAAAAAATGGGAGGAATCCTATTTTTTCCTCCCAAAGTTTGTCGCATCAAAAAAAATCCATATCTTTGCATCGCTTTTGAGCAAAATTCCTTAGTAGCTCAGTTGGTTAGAGCGGCGGACTGTTAATCCGTAGGTCGTAGGTTCAAGTCCTACCTGAGGAGCTGGGCAAGCCATCATTTCGGTGGCTTGTCTGTTTTTTTAATACGTAACGATATGGAAATCACCATCGACGACTTCGACAAAATCGACATGCGCGCCGGCACCGTATTGGCGGTGGAAATCAACAAGCGCGCCCGAAAACCTGCCTACAAAGTGACCATCGACCTCGGACAAGAGCTCGGCGTAAAAACCACCTCCGCTCAAATCACCGAACTTTACACGCCCGAAAACCTAGTCGGGAAGCAGGTCATTTGCTGCGTCAACCTGCCCGCCATGCACATCGGCTCGGTCAAAAGCGAAGTGCGCATCCTCGGCACGGAATCCGAACAAGGCTGCGTCCTGCTCCAACCGTCCCAAGGCGTCAGGAACGGAGACAAGGTTTTCTGATTCAACCCGAAATAAAAATACCTGCACATTTTTCTTTCAGAATTTTGCCGGTATCAAAAAAAGAAATATCTTTGCATCGCTTTTGGGCAGAATTCCTTAGTAGCTCAGTTGGTTAGAGCGGCGGACTGTTAATCCGTAGGTCGTAGGTTCAAGTCCTACCTGAGGAGCTGAAATCCGGTATCGAAAGGTGCCGGATTTTTGTTTGCCGTTCTCCGACCTCAGTTACTCCGCCAGAACAGCAAGAAGCTCCTCAAAAGAGGTACAGACATCGGTTTTTCCCGAGCGGTTCAAAATCAAAGAAGACGGGGAAACAGCTTGCAGGCGGGGAAGCGAAGTGTTTTCCTCCGATGCGGAAAGACATTGGTAATGCCGGCGATTCAGGGCGTTGATTGTCCAGTGCAACAAGGTTTCGTCCTCCGATTCCACCACTATTTTTTGCTCGCCGTTGACAATCGGGTAATACACTCCGTGGGCATAGTCGAAGCAAATATCGGAACGGTTGAAAAGGGTATCCATACGGCGGTGAAGTATCAGGTCCTCCGTTACGCCGCATTGCAAACCGTTTTCTGCCGACAGCAGCCAGAGTTTGTCTGCAAGCACCAGCGCCTGTTCGATGTTGTGGGTGGAAAGCAAAATCGCCTTATTCTGCTCAACGGCCAAACGGTGCAACAGACCGAAAACTTCCGTGCGACTGACCACGTCGAGAAAAGCCGTCGGCTCGTCCAACAGGATAACCGGGCATTCCTGCACCAACGCTTTGGCAATCATCGCCTTCTGGCGTTCACCGTCCGACAGTTCGGCGGTATAGCTTTTCGCCTTGTGGGTAATGCCCACGGCTTCCAGGGCTTCCGCTATCAAGGCGTGGTCCTTGGCGTGCAAGCGTCCGAAAAAACCCGTGTGGGGCTGACGTCCCAGAGCCACCAGTTCCTCCACCTTCAAACCTCCCGTCATCGTCTTGTCCGTCAACACCATACCGATGCGCCGGGAGCGTTCTTTTTCCGAATAAGCCGCCAGGGGTCTGTTTTCGAGCAACAATTCCCCGCCGAGTGCCGGCTGGGACGCCGACAGCGTGCGCAACAACGTGGATTTCCCCGCACCGTTCGCGCCCAACAGGCAGGTCAGCTCACCGGGATACAACCGAAAAGAAAGGTGACGGTGCACGATGCTCGTTCGTCTGCCCGTTCGGTAGCCGATGCTCAGGTCGGAAGCGGTTATCACAGGAGTGGTTTTCATCAATGAAAATATTGGATTTTGCGTTGATTGACGATGACGTAAATAATCACAGGAGCGCCGAGCACCGGGGTTATCGCATTGAGCGGAATGACGCCCGCCGTTCCCGGCAACACGCTGATGAGATTGCACAACAGCGCCGTCACGGCTCCGCACAGCAACGTCAGCGGCAACAAAAGATTGTGATTGGAAGACCCCAGCAACAATCGGGCGACGTGCGGCACCGCCAGTCCGATGAAAGCAATCGGTCCGCAGAATGCGGTGGCTACGGCAGTCAGCAGTCCCGTGCTGAGCAGCAACAGAATCCGGATGCGTTTGACATTCACCCCGAGGTTCTCCGCATAACGTTCCCCCAGCAAAAGGGCATTCAACGGTTTAATCAGCAACAACGCCAGCAACAACCCGGCAAGCAACAGCCCGCAAAAGAAAGGCAATTGGGCGACCGACACGCCGGAGAAATCTCCCATACCCCACATCACATAGGAAAATACGCCTTCCGCCGTGGCGAAAAAATTCAACAGGGAAATGGCGGAAGAGGTGATATACCCCATCATAATGCCGATAATCAGCAGCATCACATTACTGCGTACCAGCGTGGAGAAAAAGATAATCAATCCCAGAATCAGGGCGGCACCGACGAATGCGCCCGTGATGACCGCCATATAACCGGAAACGGACAACTCTGTCGTAATTCTGCCCACCGAACCGCCAAACAGGAGCATCACCAACGCCACCCCCAGACTTGCCCCCGAATCGATACCCAGGATAGAAGGCCCCGCCAACGGATTGGCGAAGACCGTCTGCAACATCAAACCGGCAACCGCCAGAGACGCCCCCGCAAACAGGGCGGTTATCGCCTGCGGCAAACGGGTCTGCAATACGATGTACGTCCACGTGGCTTTCTCCTCCTCCCCCAACAGAATGGAGAGCACGGAACGGAATGGAATCCGCACCGACCCCCAAAACAGATTGGCGGCGAACAAGATGCACAACAGCGATACGATATACCAGAAAATGCGACGCTTCATCTGTAAAACATTAAATGATTCCCTGTCATTCCATCGGGCGGTAGTAGCGCAACCGGTAATCCGGCAACACCTCGGGATGAAATATCTTCACCAAGTCTTTCAACAAATAATCGGGACGTATCGGCACCTCCTCATAGTAAGGCACGACGCCCGTATTGCACGTAAAGATACGGCGATTTTTCCAAGCGGCAAAATTGGCATAAGGCGCATACTCGCTTTTCAAATCGGAATACCCCATTTCCCGCGCACGGTTATACTTCATCAGCCAATAATCCGCCTCTCCGCCCTGCTCGAAGACCGTTTCAAACGCCAGCGGAAACGAACCGGCGTGCGGGTCGTCTTTCCAGCAGTAATCCGCTCCCGCATCTTTCAGCAGGCTGCCCATATAACTGTTGCCTCCGGAAACGTACCACACGGCTCCGTATTTCTTTTCAAGGACGACCGTCGGACGTGCAGGCACGTCTTTCACCAAGGCTTTCACGTCCTCGTAAGCCTTTACGGTCTCCGCAAACAGCGAATCCGCCAATGCCTCCTGGTCGAAAAAGAGTGCCAGCAGACGAATCCATTCCGCCCGTCCCAGCGGGGTCGGCTCCATATAATCCACGCATTTCACCTGCGGAATCCCCGTCTTCTCCACCCGCCCGTAAGGCGCGTTACTCAAAGGCGAAGTGACCATCCCGTCAAGATTCAGCTCAACCAGTCGCTCCACATCGGGCGCCGCCGCTTCGCCGACATCGACAATGCGTCCTGCTTTCAATCCCTCCTGCACGAAAGGCACGTCGATATAACGGGACTCGCACACGCCGACAATCTCCTCCCGGACACCCAACATATCCAGCCAACCGCAATGCACCGACGTTGCCGCCGCAATCCGCTTCAACGGCGTACGCACCAGCACCCCTTCGGGCAAACCGGCAGACAGTTCCTTTCCGCGTTCCACCAACACATAACGCTGCAACAGCTTGGTCGTATCCCACGGGTCCCGGATGCGGACTTCCGTATATTCCGGCGTCCGGCGCACCGTGAAGCCGGTGGCGTATTCCACCCGGACATTGCTCTGTCCTTTTTCTGCAACACGCCCTTTTTGCCTGCACGAAACAGACAAAAGGGCGATGATGGCTATCGATAGGCAAACAAAACGGTTCATCAGTCAAAAAATACCATATTGTTCGGGTTCAGGCTTCCGGTGCTAAATTCTTTTATAAACGCACCTTTTTTGTTGAACCGGTACACATCTCCATTGCGGGTATAATCCGATATGCCGATATAAATATCCCCGTTATTCGGGTCAATTTCTATCATATAAACGCTCTTGGTAGCCAATTCCCTGGCCTGCGGACTGTCTTGCAGAAAAGAATGCGTATCCAGTTTGTGCTTCCTGGCATCATAAGTGAAAAAAGTGGTTGTCGACTCTTTAGTAGTCCAATTCGTTACGGAATTTGCCAGATAAATGACGTCATTGTGCTCCGCCATCTTGGTCGCGGGGGTAATCTCTTCCACCTTATAAGTTTTCGTATTGATTTTGGACAACGTATAAGGGATATCACCATAATTTCCGTAAGAAATGACATACACATACCCCTCAGCTTCCAGCAGATAATTCGGATTGACAACGACTTCAACCGTTTTAATCACCTCAAATGTTCTCAAATCGATGACGGAAACCGTATTGTCTTGACCCCAGCCGGAATTTGCCACATACAATTTATTATCTTCCTCCACCATCTGTTCCGGATTCTTTCCTACCTGTACATACTTTTCAATCCTCAAATCAGCCGTATCGATACGTGCCACTTGACCGCTGTACAAAGTGACATACAATTTCCCGTCCTCGGCAACGATGTTTCGGGGCTGTCCGTCTTCAGCCGAAAACGACAGCGATTTCACTTTCCTCCCCTCCTTGTCCAGTTTCACCAAACGACTGGAATTGTAAACCGTGACATAAACGTAATCATCGTATTCAATCATATCCTGTCCGACATCACCCAAGCCCTCATCGTTCTGCGCCAGATAAATATCGTCGGTGACAGCGTGAGTCACAGGATTGTACACGGAAATACCGGCATTATTACTTCCAAAATTGCCTTCATTCAGAATGAAGACACCGGTCGTCACCTCATCATCGTCGTCATTGTCACTACAAGAAGTAAAACCTACTCCCAAAAATAAAGCACACCATACCGCTAAAAGTAAACTTCTAAATTTCATTTTTCTTTTTATTTAAGTTAGACATCTCAAAATCTTAACGTTGCCGACAACCGGTAAGCACGCCCCGGCATCGGATAATACTTAATCACATCATATTGCTCATTCGTAAAATTCACCAGCTCCGCCTGCAAATGGAGATAAACACCCTTGACGGAAAACTCCTTCGACAACGCAAGCGTATGCTCCGCATATCCGTCAATCCGGTTTGTCGGGATATTCTGCAACAAAACATACCGCTCACCGACCCCCATCACCGTATAAGCCACATTCACCCACGGAGTCAGCAACTGCAAGGCACCGTTTCCCGAATGACAAGGCGTGTAAGGAATCTGTTCCTTGTAATTTTTGCTCTTTTTATCGGTTACATCAATGGCCTTCTGCCAGGTATAGCCCGCCGAAAAATGCAAATGGATTCGATTGTAAAGAGGAATTTCCGCCCTCACATTCACATCGGCACCCGTAATATCCGTCTTTCCCAGATTCATCATTTTCCAGACGTACGTGGAAGGAAACGCGACAATCTTATCCGTCACCCGGTTATAATACACATCCACCGTCACCGACAACAAATCAATGAAATTCCAGGGGGCTCCGCTCCAGGTGATTCCCCCGCTGTACTCCTTCGCCAGTTCAGGCCTCAAACCCGTATTCCCCAGCCTCAAGTAATACAAATCATTGAAAGTCGGCACCCGGAACGTATTTTTATACAAAAAACGCAAATACAGGTTCCGTGCCGCCCACGGCTGCAAAGACAGGGCGACAAAAGGCGTCAGCTTATGGCGGTTCCCCGGCCGTTCTCCGCTCTCCACAGATTCCGAAACAAACGTATTCAACAAATTCGCCGTCACCGACAAGAAACGGTAATGATACTTCAAGGCAAATACGCTCTGCGAAGTATAACGGACAGGAAAAGGACAATCCGGAATATTGTTCCACAGCTTATTGACGGCAAAATCCGTTGCCAACGACAAGGCCAGATTCTCTATCAGAAGATATTGCACCGTTGCCGTCCCGTAATACTCCTGCTGCCGGTTAATATCCACCTGCTCGCCACCGTCATACTTCACATTCACATCCAAATAACGATTCCACGAATAATTATACTTCAACGCCCCTTTCAGC
>CAYNXE010000119.1:0-7395 GCA_964400995.1 uncultured Odoribacter sp. | reverse complement strand
ATTTATACCCATTTGAGGGGGAGTATATTTGCAGAAAATCCATATCTTTGGAATGACGAATATTGTTTTAACAGATATGAGCGTGGAAGCATTGAAAATATTATTTGCGGATGACGATTTGGCGATAAGGCAGGAGGTTTGCAAAGCCTTGGCGGATGAAGGGTGGGAAGTCGTTGAAGCGAAGGACGGCAAAGAAGCGTGGGAGAAATTTCGGCAAACCTCTCCCGATGTTGTTGTCTTGGACATAGATATGCCCGAATATAACGGTCTGGAAGTGATTCAGTTTATTCAAAGTGTTGACCTGCATACTCCGCTTATCTTGTATAGTTCCTTGATGTCCGAAAAGGAACTCAAGAAAAGGGTGAGATTCAATTTTCAGTTCCGCCTGATAAAAGATTACGCCCCTTCGTTTCTTGTCTATGTCATCAAACAAATGTATAAACCCAAAGAGAATCATCTCTATCATTTGGCAAAGGATGTGATTTTTGATTCGAACTCTTTGGAATTGAATAATCAGGGTGAAATCATCCATTTGTCCTCAATCATTCCCGGTAAAATCTTGCAGGCATTGTGCAACAATGTGAACCGCTTGACGCCAAGGGATCTTCTCCTGGAAGTGGGGTGGGGAAGCACGCAAGTGAATTTGGAAGCGCAACTGAATAAAGCAATCAGTCAAGTGAAACACTTGTTGAAGGATGCAAAAAATGTCACCATCCAAACCGACAGAGGAAGAGGATATTGGTTGAAGCTAAGGGAAGAATTCTAAGGGGTGTGGGGAGGTATGCTATGTGCTTTAACAAAGTTTTGCGTTGGCGGTAGATTATGGAACGTGGAATTTTTCTTTTGCTTCTGAAGTCTGACTATGTTTGCAACATCAAAAGAAATGATTTAAGAGCAGGGGGAAAGGCTTTTAGCATTGTCCAAAGTTTATATTATTGCCTTCCCCGATGCTCTTTTTTATAAATATCCACGAATGAATCTGTTCTTTGTGGAATGTACCCATCCATTAAATACTTGTCTAATCCACTCTATTTCAATGGCATGAAAATGGGTAGATATTACCTGTGGTAGTCTTAAGTTAAATTGCGCAAAACCTGGCAATATCTTTGCAGATTTATTTTTTCAATCGTAAATTTGCAAGAGATGAAACGGTGATGATAAAAAGAACGTTGCTTTGCGTGGCGGATTGTTCGAGAATCTTGTAATTAACGAGTTTGCCAAAGCGGTTTGTAACAAGGGACTGTAACCTAATCTCACGTTTGGGTGCGACGGTGCCGGTAATGAAGTTGATGTCTTGTTTTATTGTTACTTTTGCCTACGAAGACTTCTTTGCGGGGAATGTGGCGTGTAGGGGAGGAGGTTGTGGATAACTGACTGAAAATTTATGGAAAATCTGGAAAAGAAAAAGGAAGCGTTTGCCGAGTTGCTGAAGATTATCGCCACTTTGCGGGTGGGGTGTCCGTGGGACCGGAAGCAGACGATGGAGTCGTTGCGGAGCCTGTCGATTGAGGAGGTGTATGAGCTGGGGGATGCGATTCTTGCCGGGGATATGGTTGAGGTGAAGAAGGAACTGGGGGATTTGCTGATGCACATTGTGTTTTATGCCCAGATAGGAGAGGAACGGCAGTTGTTTGATATTCGGGAGGTGCTGGATGGTATCTGCGAAAAGCTGAAATACAGGCATCCTCATATTTACGGGGATGTTGAGGTGAAGAATGCCGAGGAGGTTTCGCAGAACTGGGAGCAGTTGAAGTTGAAGGAGAAGGGGCGCAAGCACAAGGTGCTGGAGGGGGTTCCGACGTCTTTGCCGGCTTTGGTGAAGGCTTTCCGGATTCAGGACAAGGCCAGAGGTGTGGGGTTTGACTGGGAGCGCAAGGAGGAGGTATGGAACAAGGTGAAGGAGGAATTGGGGGAGTTTGAGGCTGAAGTGTGTCGGGCGGATGGGGAGAAGATGGAGGAGGAGTTCGGGGATTTGTTGTTTTCCATGGTCAATGCCGCCCGGTTGTATGGAATCAATCCGGAGGATGCCTTGGAGAAGACCAACCGGAAATTCATTCGGCGATTCGGTTACATTGAGGAGCAGGCGCGAGCCACGGGGAGGAGCATGAAGGAGATGACGCTGGAGGAGATGGAGCGGTTGTGGGAGGAGGCTAAGCGGCAGGCGTAGTGTGTTAAGGGATGGTTTGTATGGTGTAAGGTTCCGGTAATCATGAATTTGACGGGGAAGTGGAAATATTTTGAGAATTACGGTGAGGGTGTCGCTGAGGGGGAGTTGTATCTGAGGCAGGAGGGAAGCCGTTTGTCCGGGCGGATTGTGTTTTTGGATCGATTGAAGGGGGAGGAGGCTTATATGGTGCAGGAGTTCCTGACGGGGAGCGTGGAGGAGCGCAAGGTGAGCCTGGATGCTACGGAGTTTGACGTTATTGATTCCGATAATTCCGTTTCTTATAAGCTGGACAGTTGGTTTGGCATTCTGGTGGAGGATACTTTCATCAAGGGGGCGAGTGTTGACGCGCAGGGGGTAACGGGGAATTTTGAGTTTGTAAAAGTGGACGACAGGGTGTCCGATAATTTGTAAATGTGTTTTGATATGGTAGAGATTGGAAAGTATAATACGCTGACTGTCCTGAAGACGGTGGATTTCGGTGTTTATCTGGACGGTGGCGAGAGGGGCGAGATTTTGATGCCGAAGGAGTATGTGCCGGAGGGCTGTGCGCCCGATGACGAGGTGAGGGCGTTTGTTTATTTTGATTCGGAGGACCGGATTGTGGCGACGACGGAGAAACCTGCCGTGATGGTCGGAGAGTGTGCTTTTTTGAAGGTGGTGGCGGTGAACCGGGTGGGGGCTTTTCTGGATTGGGGCTTGCGGAAGGATTTGCTGGTGCCTTTCCGGGAACAGCGGGAGACGATGGTGGAGGGGAGGTCTTATCTGGTGTATGTGTATTTGGATAGGGAGTCGGACCGGATTGTGGCTTCTACCAAGCTGAATCGTTTTCTGGACCAGACTTTCCCCGATTATGAGTTGAATCAGGAGGTGGATTTGCTGGTGGCTCGCCGGACGGATTTGGGATTTGCCGTTGTGATTAATAATGCCCATTGGGGACTGATTTATGACAATCAGGTGTTTCAGCCGGTTAAGGTAGGTCAGCGCTTGAAGGGGTATGTGCAGATGGTGCGCGAGGACGAGAAGATTGATGTGGCGTTGCAGCCTTCCGGATTCGGCAAGGTGGAGGGGCTTGCCGGCGTTATCCTGGAGAAGTTGAAGGATTACGGCGGCGTGCTGGATGTTTCGGACAAGAGCGAGCCGGAGGAGATTTACCGGGTGTTCGGGTGCAGCAAGAAGACTTATAAGAAGGCTTTGGGCACGCTTTATAAGCAGGGGATGATTGACATCGACGACCGGGAGGTCCGTCTGAAAGCGGAGGAGTAGTGATGTCGTATGGCTTCGGAACTCAGTCGATGAGTTCCAAATCCATTGCGGGGGGCATATTTTTGCGTGGTTTTTCTTCGTCAAGGGGTGCTTGTTGCACGATGACGGAGATGTTTTCAGGTGTATTCGCGTGTTGTTGTTCTTCGTCTGCCGTTTCTGCGGTTTCGGTTTCCGTTTTTTCCACCTCCGTAGTTGTTTCTTGTTCTTCTGTTTCCGGCTTGACGGGGGAGGCCGGGATTGCTTCGGGATCTATCTCCGTTTCCGGGTTTGTTTTTTCAGTTGTTTCTTCAGATTCAGGCACAGTTGCTGTTTCTTCCTGGGAGACGGCAGGCTCTTCCGAATCGATTTCCGGCAGTTGTTCCAGTTCGTAATCGAAAGCGAAGATTTCGGGGTAGTCCAATTTGCCGATTAATGCCAGGATGTCTTCGTCCGATTCTTCCGTGGCGGTAGCTTGTTCGGTGACTGCCGGTTGTTCGGGTGTTTCCGTCCGGGCTTCGGAAACGGGTGTTTCCTGGACGGCCGAAGGTGTTTCCGGCTGGGGTTCAGGAATGATTTCCTCTTGGACAGCCGAGGGAGCCTCTTGCGGCGCTTCGACCGGTACGGTTTCTTCTTTCGGTTCGCTGTCGGCAGCAGATACGGGAGCCGGTGCTTCGACAGCGGGGTATTCGCTGGTAAGGTCGTCCTGGCGGCTGTCGGCGGGTACGGGAGTCGGTGCCTCGACAACCCTTTCTGGTGCTTGTATTCTGGGCAATTCCGTGCGCTCGTAGGAGATTGCCGGTGTTTTTTCCGTCAGTTCCCCGTTTTCGCAACACAGGACACGTCCTGGGAATTTTTCAATCAGATCGTACTGGTGCGTGGCGATGATGACGGTTTTGCCCGTGTCGGATATTTCTTTCAGCAGTTCGACCAGGCGGTAGGATGTTTCCGGGTCTATGTTTCCGGTCGGTTCGTCAGCGAGAATCAGCGGGGGCGCATTCAGCAATGCCCGAGCCAGCACGATGCGCTGTTGTTCGCCGCCGGACAGTTGGTGGGGCATTTGCATTTGTTTGTCCACCATGCCGACGTTCGCCAGTACGGTTTCAATGCGCTCCTTGATGGCTTTCTTGCTTTTCCAGCCGGTAGCCCGCAGGACGAATTCCAGGTTGGCGTATACGTTGCGGTCGATGAGCAATTTGAAGTCCTGGAAGACGATGCCGCATTTGCGCCGCAGCATCGGAATCTGCGATTTTCTGATTTTTTTCAGTCGAAAACCGGCAACTTCCGCAGTTCCGTAGGTTAATGGCAGTTCCGCATACAGGGTTTTGAGGAAGGAACTTTTTCCGCTTCCCACTTTGCCAATCAGGTAGACAAATTCACCTTTCCGTATTTCAATATTGACATTTTTGAGAATGGTGTTGTCCTGCTGGCGGATGACACCTCCTGTCATTTTGATGATTGCGTCTGACATGATGATATTCTGTAACGGTTATGCTTTTAGCTCTTTCAGGGCCTGTATCGTTGCAACGGGGTCGGCGGATTTGAAGACGAAACTTCCGGCCACTAAGGCGTCCGCTCCGGCAGTGACCAGTTGCTGTCCGGTTTCCAGATTGACACCGCCGTCCACTTCTATCAGGCATCGGCTGCCGGTGGCGGTTATCAGGCTTTTCAATTTCTTTACCTTCTCCAATGCGTGCGTGATAAAGGATTGTCCGCCGAATCCCGGATTGACGCTCATGACCAGTACGACGTCGATGTCCTGGATGATGTCTTCCAGTTGGTTGACGGGGGTGTGTGGATTCAGCGCCACGCCCGCTTTCATGCCGCAGGCTTTGATTTGCTGTATCGTGCGGTGCAGGTGCGTGGAGGCTTCCAGGTGTACGGTCAGGATATCCGCTCCCGCCTTTTGGAACGCTTCAACGTATCTTTCCGGTTGGACAATCATGAGGTGGACATCCAAGGGCTTTGTCGCCGTTTTTTTGATTTGGCTGACAATGGGCAGTCCGTAGGAAATGTTCGGGACGAAAACGCCGTCCATGATGTCCAGGTGAATCCAGTCCGCCCGGCTCTCGTTTACCATGCAGACGTCTTTGCCCAGATTCAGGAAATCGGCGGATAGCATGGAAGGGGATACGATAGTGCTCATAAGTTCAATGCGTAATTTGTTTTATTTGGAAGTTTCCGGTTCCTCGTACCAGCTGGCGTACATCGAGTAGGTGTTCACGATTCTTTCCACTTCGCCTTTCAGCAGTTCTTCGCCCAGTTGCTTGATTTTCTTTGCCGGAATACCGCCGTACACCCAGCCCGATTCCACCACAGTGCCTTTGGTCACGACGCTGCCGGCGGCAACGATGGTGTTGCTTTCGACGACGGCATTGTCCAGCACGATGGCGCCCATGCCAATCAATACGTTGTCCTGGATGGTGCAGCCGTGGATGACGGCGTTGTGGGCGATGGATACGTTGTTGCCGATGTGTGTGGGGGATTTCTGGTATGTGGCGTGTATAGTGGCATTGTCCTGGATGTTCACTTTGTTTCCGATGCGTATTTCATGCACGTCTCCTCGCAGCACCGTTCCGAACCAGATGCTGCAATCGTCTCCCATTTCGACATCTCCGATGATTGCCGCATTGTCGGCGAGGAAGCAGTTCTTGCCGAATTTCGGGGTATGTCCCTTTAGTGTTTTGATGATAGCCATATTTTCAAAAATAAACCTGAAACTCTTGTTGTATTTCCGCTTCGAAGTTACAAAATAAGCGGTAAACGGCAAGGGAATGGGGAAATTTTCGATTTTTCGCTGACAATTTCGTTTATTTAATGAAAGTTCCGAAACTGGTGGTGTTGTCCGGGCGTAAAAGAGGGTGAAATGATTGAAGATTGATGACCATTTTAATAAGGAGGAAATATGATGAATTTGGTAAAGAAGAACAACGAGACGGGGGCGTTTTATTCCGGTATCTGGGATGAATTGTTGAATACGGGACTTTCGGCGTTTGAGGACAGGAGGAGGTTTCCCGCGCTCAATGTGAGGGAGGACGAACAGGAATTGGCTTTGGAATTCAAGGTGCCGGGGTTGAAGAAGGAGGATTTCCATTTGGATTACCACGGCGGCATATTGACGGTATCCGGGGAGAGAAACGAGGAAAAGGAGGAGAAGGATAAAGACAAGTATGTGAGGAGGGAGTTTTGTTCTTGTTCTTTCCAGCGGAGTTTCGAACTACCAGAGGACAGGTACGATGTGTCTAAGGCACAAGCGGCCTATCGGGACGGGATTCTTGAGGTGACTTTGCCGAAAAAGGAGCAGAAAGATAAAGTGAGCAGAAGGATTGAGGTAAAGTAGGTAGTTTGATTTTAGTGGTCGGCCGGTTCTTCGGAACCGGCTGATTTTTTTGCCAAATTTCCGGTCGTGAAAAAAAAAGTTGTTTTTTTCTGGCAAAATATTTGGAGAAGTGAAATGAAAACGTTTATCTTTGCATCGTCAAAACCGACAAGCATGCGAAAACGGCTCAGTTGGTAGAGCACGACCTTGCCCCGGTGGTCATGAACACATCCGACCTTGGCAAGGTGAAAGCAGGGAAGAAGAGAGAGGACATAAATTATAATGCGAAAATAGCTCAGTTGGTAGAGCACGACCTTGCCAAGGTCGGGGTCGCGGGTTCGAGTCCCGTTTTTCGCTCTCTGAAAGAGGTGGTCATCAGGGTGGTCACCTCTTTTGCATTCGGGGGGATGAAGAAAGAATTGCCGGGAATCTCTTGGCGGTTCGGAAAATAAAGATTACCTTTGTGGCGTTTTAACGATATTATTCAATTTAAAGAATTAAAAACCATGTATTTAACAGCAGAAAAAAAAGAAGAACTTTTTTCTCGTTACGGAAAGTCTAATAAAGACACTGGTTCTGCGGAATCTCAGATTTCTTTATTTTACTACCGTATCAGTCATTTAACGGAGCACCTGTAAAAGAATCACAAGGATTTAGGAACGCAGATTGG
>CAYNXE010000118.1:0-7427 GCA_964400995.1 uncultured Odoribacter sp. | reverse complement strand
CCACCTCCACGTTCGAACGCATCTGGTAACGCTTATAGTCCGTGTTATAGACAAGACCGGGGTTCTTCACGAACCCCAGCGAAAGATTATATCGAATCGTTGCCGTGCCACCCGTGGCGGAGAGATTGTGGTTCTGCACCACGGACGGATTGCGATAGATATGGTCCTGCCAGTCGGTATTGGGGTAAACCGTCGGATGCTGCCCGTTGTCGTTGCGCCAGGCGTCGATGGAGCCTTGGGAGAAGCGGGCGGCTTGTCCGTTGGCAATCAGACCGGCATTCTGTATTTCCATAAAATCGGCATAATTCGTCACGAGATTCAAACGCCGGGCTACGGTTTCAAACGAGAAATTGCCACTGTACGTGATTTTTCCGCTTCCTGCCTGACCGTTCTTCGTCGTGACGAGGATGACCCCGTTCGCTGCCCGGGAACCGTAAATGGCAGCAGATGCAGCGTCTTTCAAGATTGAGATATTTTTGATGTCCTGCGGATTGATGTCGCTGATTGCGCACCCTGCCACCCCGTCGATGACCACCAACGGGTCGGCATTGTTCAGCGTTCCGACACCACGGATGCGAATGGTGGAACTTTCAAAACCGGGCGTATTTCCGCCCGTGTTGGTCACCGCCAATCCCGATGCCAGTCCAGCGAGCGCATTCTCGGCATTGGTCACGGGACGTTCCGCCAAAGCGTTGATATTGACCGTGGAAATCGCTCCCGACAAATCGCCTTTCCGTTGTGCGCCATAGCCCACAACAACCACCTCTCCCAATTGCTTCTGGTCTTCATACAATGTCAAGTGCATGTTTTCATGCGCCTTCACGTTGAGTGTCTTATACCCGATAAAGGAAATCCGCAGCGGAGTGCCGAAAAGAAGGTCCGGCAACTCAAATCTGCCGTCTACATCCGTCACCTGCCCGGTGCCTTTCTCTTTGATAAGCACGTTCGCCCCGACAATCGGTTCGCCCGCTTCATCCATCACCACCCCTTTTACCGTAATCATCCGCAACTTTTTCTCTTTCACCGCCCCGTACTCCCCTTTCGTTGCTTCCGTGCAATATTTATCAGCACTTTTAGCCGCATATAACGGCATCGTCAACAGCACTCCTAAAAGTGCCCAGCCTCCTACACAAAGTCCCCACGTCTTTTTTTCACTGAACTTTCTCACATCATTCATTTTTATTCCATGTTCCCTTATTGGAATAAAATGTATGCCAAAAAACAAAGAGCATTCTTATCTTATTAAAATACAACATATTACACTTATTTAATCTCATTCAAGGAATGAGGAATATTTCCGCACTTATGTAGAATTATTCCCAACATCCATACGACGTGCCGCTCGGATGACTTGACAGGGATAGCAGTGTGATTATATTCTTCGACATGGTTTATCTGTCCATTTTTATCGAATGTAAAAATAACAGAAAACATAAGATTTGACAGTAGATGAATTACAGATATTATCACCTAATCGAAATCCCCACGTTTTTTTTCTGAACAGCCTATGATATAGATGAAATGGGAATAATTCTACACAAGTGCGGAAATATTCCTCATTTTCTGAATGAGGCCGGTTAGGTTTGAAATACTGGATTTCAGCAAGATAAACATATTTCCTGTTTTTGGCACACATTTTATTCCAATAAGGGAACATGGAATAAAAATGAATGACGTGAGGCAGTCTTTGCCTATGGATGAATTTGGGCGTTGAATCATTCACTGCAAAGCGACGTATATATCCATTTATTCCATCATATTTTTCAGTGAAAAAACGATACGTAATTTTAATAAAATTGTACCGATGATAAAGCCTGATTGGAAAAAGCTGAATATTGCGCTTCTGAAAGATGCCGCAAGCCGTATTCCGCGTCCTCGCATAAAATTCGGGCGGCGGGAATGGATGGTGATCGGAACGATCGGGGTCATTGTTGCCGGTCTTCTTTTTTGGTGGCTTCGTCCCCGGCCGCTTCCGCCTTTTCTGCCGACCGTTGCCGTCGAGCCGGTCGCTACGGATGACGTGAGCCTTTACGGAGATTATGTGGGGCGTATCCGTGCCCAGCAGATTGTTGAAATCCGTGCCCGTGTGGAGGGTTACCTTGAAAGGATGCTTTTTGCCGAGGGAACTTATGTCAAACGGGGGCAGTCGTTGTTCGTCATCGACCCGCAACTCTACCATGCCCGCGTCAACCGCGCCAAGGCCTCGCTCAACAAGGCAAAAGCACAGGCATTGAAAGCCCAACGCGATTTGAACCGTATCCGTCCGCTTTATGAACAGAACGCTGCTTCGCAGCTCGATTTGGACAATGCCATAGCCATTTATGAGAGTGCTGCGGCCGATGTCGTGGTCAACGAGGCCGACCTCACACAGGCGGAGATGACGTTGGGCTATACCGACGTGCGGTCGCCCATTTCGGGGTACATCTCCGAACGAAGCGTCGATATCGGTACGCTGGTCGGTCCCGGCGGAAAGTCGCTTCTGGCAACAGTCGTCAAGAGCGACACGGTGCGTGTCGATTTCAGCATGACGGCGCTCGATTACTTGCGCGCCAAGGCACGCAACGTCAATTTCGGACATCGCGATTCTACCCGTAAATGGGATCCCTATATTACGGTTACACTGGCCGACGGCTCGAAGTATCCGTTCCGCGGACTGGTCGATTTTGCCGATCCGCAGGTCGATCCGCAGACGGGAACGTTCTCCGTGCGTGCCGAGATGCCCAATCCCGACCATATCCTGCTGCCTGGCCAGTTCACCAAGGTGCGGTTGCTACTCGACGTGCGCGAAGACGCCGTGGTTGTTCCGACCAAGTCGCTGGTCATCGAGAAAGGAGGAGCCTATATCTATGTGGTGCGTCCGGACAGTATCGTGGAGCGGCGTTTTATCGAGACCGGGCCGGAGTTGAACAACCGCACGGTCGTGGAGCGCGGATTGGCCCACGATGAACGAATTGTCGTCGAAGGATTCCACAAATTGCAACACGGCATGAAAGTGCGGCCGGTACAACCAATCGATGATAATGTTCCCGCAAATGAAAAGAAGTAAGTTATGAAATCGGATTTCTTCATAGACAGACCGGTTTTTTCAACGGTTCTTTCCGTCATCATCGTCATTGTCGGCAGTATCGGTTTGGCGATGCTGCCCATTGACCAGTATCCGCAGATTGTGCCGCCCGTGGTGACGATTTCGGCCTCTTATCCCGGAGCCGATGCGCAGACTGTAACGCAGGCCGTGGCGACTCCCATCGAACAGGAGCTGAACGGTACGCCGGGGATGATTTATATGCAGTCGTCGAGTTCCAATTCGGGAGGCTTTACGGCGTCCGTTACGTTCGACATTGCGACTGATCCCGATTTGGCGGCCGTGGATATACAGAACCGCCTGAAGCGTGCCGAATCGCGGCTGCCGGTGGAGGTTGTGCAAAACGGACTTTCCGTCGAAAAGCAGGCTTCGAGCAAACTGCTTACTATTACGCTCCGGTCGTCCGATCCCAAGTTTGATGAAATCTATCTGTCGAATTATGCGACGCTCAATGTGCTGGATATGTTGCGTCGCGTGCCGGGTGTCGGCCGGGTGTCGAACGTCGGCAGCCGCTATTACGCCATGCAGATATGGGTGCAGCCCGACAAGCTGGCGAATTTCGGCCTTACGGTCAAGGATTTGCAGTCCGTATTGCGAGACCAGAACCGCGAGTCGGCCGCCGGCGTACTGGGGCAGGCTCCGGCGGAGGGGGTAGACATCACGGTTCCCATCACAGCACAAGGACGTTTGTCGTCGGTCGGCGAGTTTGAGCAGATTGTCGTCCGCGCCAATCCCGACGGCTCCATTATCCGCCTGAAAGACGTGGCGCGCATTTCGCTCGAGGCTTCGTCCTACACGACCGAGAGCGGTATCAACGGGGGGAATGCCGCCGTGATGAATATCAATATGCTGCCGGGTGCCAATGCCATCGAAGTGGCTAAAGCCGTCAAAGAAACAATGGAAGAAATCAGCCGGAATTTTCCGGAGGGCATCACTTACGATATTCCATTCGATATGACCGAGTATATCTCCGCGTCAATCCATCATGTTTATCGCACGCTGTTCGAGGCGTTGCTGCTGGTGATTCTGGTCGTCTATCTCTCGTTGCAGAGCTGGCGGGCTACGCTGATTCCGATTATTGCCGTGCCTATTTCGCTCATCGGTACGTTCGGCGTGATGCTTATCTGCGGTTTTTCGCTCAATATGCTGACGCTGCTGGGACTGATTCTCGCTATCGGTATTGTGGTTGACGATGCCATCGTGGTGGTCGAGAATGTCGATCGTATTATGGAGCAGGAAGGGCTGTCGCCTTACGAGGCGACCAAAAAGGCGATGCAGGGATTGAGCGGTGCGCTGGTCGCCATGTCGCTCGTGCTGTGTGCCGTTTTTGTGCCGGTCAGCTTCCTCGGCGGCATCACGGGACAACTCTATCGTCAGTTTACGATTACAATCGCCGTGTCGGTCATCATTTCCACTGTCGTGGCTCTTACGTTGAGTCCGGTGATGTGCTCGCTCTTTCTGCGTCCGTCGCACGGTCGCAAGAACCGGTTTTTCCGCCGGATTGACCTCGCACTGGCACGCGGCAATAAGTTTTACGGTCGTATGATTGTTTGTGCGCTTGGCAAGTCGCGCCGTATGTTTGCCTTGTTCGGCGTCGTACTGGCCGGCATTTGGCTGATGAACCGGCTGCTGCCGCAGAGTTTTATGCCGCAGGAGGACCAGGGTTATTTCACGGTGGAGCTGGAGCTTCCCGAAGGGGCATCGCTGGAGCGGACCCGCGCGGTAACGGACCGGGCGATGGCTTTTTTGACGAATGACCCCGATGTGGAATACGTGCTCAATGTAACGGGCTCGAGTCCGCGCGTAGGCACCAACCAATCGCGCAGTTCGCTGACAGTGATTCTGAAACCGTGGGACGAACGGCGTACCGAAGACCTCGCAACGGTGATGCAGCGAATCCGGGACGAGTTGGCGGAGTACCCGGAAAGCAAAGTCTATCTTTCGACCCCTGCCGTGATTCCCGGATTAGGCTCGTCGGGCGGTTTCGAGATGATTCTCGAAGCACGCGGCGACGCCACTTTCGACGATTTGCGCCGGGCTGTCGATTCGTTGTTGTTTTATGCCGCCCGCTGTCCGGAGCTGGAGGGCGTAGCCTCTTCGATGCAGAGCGATATTCCGCAGCTTTATTTCGATGTCGACCGTGACAAGGCCCGCTTGCAGGGCGTAGCGATGTCGGATATTTTTTCGACAATGAAAGCTTTTACGGGCTCGATTTATGTCAATGATTTCAATCTGTTCAACCGAATCTATCGCGTTTATATTCAGGCCGAGGCACCTTATCGCATGCAGCGCGACAATCTCAATCTTTTTTTCGTGCGGGGTACGGGCGGCGCCATGATTCCCATCACGTCACTAGGTTCTACCCAATATACGACAGGCGCAGGGACCATCAAGCGTTTCAATATGTTCAATTCGGCGACTGTTACGGGTGCCGCAGCCCACGGGTACAGTTCGGGGCAGGCGATGGCCGTATTGGAGCGTATCGCCCGCAATCATCTGCCAAGTAACATCGGCGTAGAGTGGAGCGGACTTTCTTATCAGGAGAAG
Source organism: uncultured Odoribacter sp. (assembly GCA_964400995.1). Taxonomy (GTDB): domain Bacteria; phylum Bacteroidota; class Bacteroidia; order Bacteroidales; family Marinifilaceae; genus Odoribacter. Next base: position 1,798 of record CAYNXE010000118.1, on the reverse strand, counting down.
CACGAAGGAGGGCAGACAGGTGTGGTATTGACCTTGGCGTTTCTCTTCGTCTTTCTTTTCCTCGCTGCTCAATATGAAAGCTGGACGGTTCCCATCGCCGTTATTCTTTCGCTTCCGGTTGCAGGAATCGGGGCTTATCTGGGCATCTGGCTGTGCGGACTGGAGAACAATATCTATTTCCAAATCGGACTGGTGATGCTGGTGGGACTGGTGGCTAAAAACGCGATTCTGATTGTTGAGTTCGCCAAAGAGGAGGTGGAAAAAGGTCACGATACGGTTTCGGCAGCTCTCACGGCGGCGCACTTGCGCTTCCGCCCGATTGTTATGACTTCGCTGGCTTTCATTCTGGGTCTGCTGCCGCTGGTGGTGGCCTCCGGTCCCGGTTCAGCCAGCCGGCAGGGAATCGGAACAGGCGTCTTTTTCGGCATGCTGGTGGCCATCACGGTCGGCATCGTCTTTGTGCCTTTCTTCTTCGTATGGATTTACAAAATCAAAAACCGGCAGAAACAATGAAATACATCTATACCTGTTTGTGTGTCATAGCGGCTGTTTTGTCGTATTCTTGTTCGACTGTGAAACATTGCCGGCCGCCGGAGTTGAATCTGCCCGAAACGATTGCCGGGCATGCCGATTCGCTGACCATAGCCGATTTGGCCTGGTGGGAGTTTTACGGCGATACGACGCTTTGCCGGATTCTCAAACGCACGCTGACCGATAACAAGAACATCCGGTCGGCTGCCGCCCGTGTGGAGCAGATGCGGCAACTCTATCGAGTGAATAAGGCTAACCGCCTGCCCTCCTTAACTGCAACCGCGCTCGCCGATTATGAAACGAACGACTATGACGGCAAAGCATCGTTGCGTGACCCGGAGTTCGATTTGAAAGCCACGCTCAGTTGGGAAGCCGACTTGTGGGGCAGGCTTCGTTGGGCCAAACGCAAGGGGGAAGCTGCCTATGCGACTTCAGTGGAAGACGAGCGTGCCATGCGCATGCTACTCGTTGCGGAGACGGCTTCGGCCTATTTCCGGCTCGTGGCGCTCGACAACGAACTTTCGATTGTCCGGCAGACGCTCGAAACACGACGCGAAGGAATCGCGCAAGCCAAACTCCGCTTCGAGGGCGGACTGACATCGGAAACGGTCTACCAGCAGGCACAGGTGGAATATGCGACGACGGCAGCGCTGATTCCCGAACTCGAACGACGGATTGAGATTACGGAAAACGCCATTTCGCTGCTTATGGGCGGCTATCCCGATTGGCAAGTGATTCGCGGAAAGATGAACATCGGCGAAATCCGCTCCAAGGATCTGCCGGTGGGGCTTCCGTCGGTTTTGTTGCAGCGACGCCCCGATTTGCAGGCTTCCGAGGCACGATTGCGAACAGCATTGGCCGATGCCGGCATTGCCTATGCCGATCGGTTCCCGCGATTAGTGCTCAGCCTGACGGGAGGTTGGGAGAACGATGACCTGAAAGGATTGTTGCGTTCGCCGTTTTCTTATGCCGTGGGCACGCTCACGGCACCGATATTCGGATTCGGGCGCAAGAAAGCGGCTTATCGGGCTGCCGTGGCGGCTTACGAACAGGCGCGGTTGGGTTATGAACAAAAGGTTTTGGAAGTATTTAAAGAGGCGGATGACGCCATCGTGACTTATCGCAGTGTCCGCGAAACCGCCCGGCTGAAATCCGATTTGTGCGAGGCGGCGCGGAAATATGTCGAACTGGCGAATCTTCAATACCGTGCGGGAAGTATCAATTACATCAATGTACTGGATGCCCAGCGCCGCTATTTCGATGCCCA
>CAYNXE010000117.1:5299-7445 GCA_964400995.1 uncultured Odoribacter sp. | reverse complement strand
AGGAAAGCTGGCTATTGAGAAAGCAGTGGTGGCTTGATTTTGACACGAAAAAGGTTATTTAGATCATACGCAGCCAGCCTCCTATCGATTAGGGGGCTAGGGTTGTTTATATAGTTCAAGAATTTACCCTTGGTGTGCGAAGAGTACATCTCTGATTAATATTTTTGTTATGCAGACAAACAGGCCAAGAGCCATAATAACCGGTGTGGGGGCATATTACCCCGATTACATTCTGAACAACGAGGAATTGAGCCGTATGGTGGACACTTCCGACGAATGGATTATGACCCGGGTAGGGATAAAAGAGAGAAGGATTCTGAAAGACCCCACGAAGGGCAGCGCCTGGATGGGTGCGCAGGCAGTGGAAAACCTGCTGCAAAAGACGGGAACGAAACCGGAAGAGGTGGATCTGCTGATTTGCGCCACGGTGACGCCGGATATGCACTTCCCGGCAAACGCCCAGGTCATCGCCGATATGGTCGGCGTGAAGAATGCCTTCGGTTTTGACTTGAACGCAGGATGCTCCGGATTCTTGTTCGGATTGGTGACTGCGACGCAATATGTGGAAAGCGGACGATACAAGAAGGTGGTCTTTGTCGGGTGCGAGAAGATGTCCGTCATCACGGACTATACCGACCGCAAGACTTGTCCCTTGTTCGGCGATGCCGCTGCCGCCGTGTTGCTGGAGCCGACGCAGGAGGAACTGGGTGTGATGGACCACATTTTGCGCTCGGACGGTATGGGACGCGACCACTTGTATATGAAAGCGGGCGGTTCGTTGAATCCGCCTTCCATCGAAACGGTGACGAACCGGGAACATTTCATCTACCAGGACGGTCAATTTGTGTTCAAGCACGCCGTGACCAAAATGGCGGATACTGCGGCCGAAATTATGGAGAAGAATCATCTTTCCGCCGATGACATCGCGTGGTTGGTTCCGCATCAGGCGAACCTGCGCATCATCGCCGCCACCGGAGACCGTATGGGACTGGATGCCTCCAAGGTGATGATTAACATCCAGAAATACGGAAACACCACCTCCGCAACGATTCCGATGTGCCTGTACGAGTGGGAAAATCAGCTCCGCAAGGGAGACAACCTGATTCTTGCCGCTTTTGGTGCCGGATTCACGTGGGGAGCGGTTTGGTTGAAATGGGCATACGACCCCAAGAAATAAGAACAACACGGATTGGACATAAACGGGCTGGTTCGATTATTGAACCAGTCCGTTTCATATTCCCCCGGCTTCGAAACTCATCGCCTGAACCGATAGAGGAGCAGTACGGGATGGTCTGAAATTATGTTTGTGTTTGAAAATGAAGTCCGCAGTAGCTAAAAAAATCTAAAAAATGCGGAAATGGTTTGTTATTCCGATAAGTTGTTATATCTTCGGTCTGAAATTTACGATATGAATCAAAATAGTTTTGACATCAGCTGTTCAGGGAGTCGACTATTGGTCGATGCCGATATTCGCGGGGATATAAAGTCAGAGAAAGTCATTTGTCTGGAGGGACTTGTCGTGGGGAGTGTCGAGTGTGCAGGTCGGTTGATTGTCAACAAGGGGGGAGAGATTAACGGGAAAGTGAATTGTCGGGAATTGTATTTGAATGGTGTGATTGAAGGAGATGTGTGTGTGAAAGAGAAAGCTGTTTTGGGTGCCGATGCCGTTGTAAAGGGAACTTTGACCACGGTATGTATGGAAATCACCCAGGGTGCTAAAATCGAGATGGGATTGAAATTGAAAAATGCGTCGAAATAAATTAAGGTGATGGTTATGAGTAAAGAAAATCCGGCAGTTAATGCCGTTAATTTGTTATGTGAAGGAACGGTCATCGTGGGTGACATTAAAACTAAAAATGACATCCGAATAGATGGCATGATCAAAGGTAAAATTATCACTTCCGGCAGGTTGGTTGTAGGTTCGACCGCGCAGCTGGAAGGTAATGTGGACTGCGTGAACGTGGACGTTCAGGGGGTAGTTATCGGAGATGTCGTGGCTTCCGGTGCGGTTGCCTTGAAAGCGTCAGGAAAGGTAATGGGGAATATCTCCGCTGCGTCGATTTCCATTGAATCCGGAGCAACGTTCAACGGTAGCTGCCAGATGCTGAAAAAAGACAACACTCGGGAGCAGCCTGTCAAGGAATAA
>CAYNXE010000117.1:1404-5199 GCA_964400995.1 uncultured Odoribacter sp. | reverse complement strand
GTCATGATGTCTTTTTCTTTTGCTGCAAGAATGTCGTCCACTTTTTTATTGTAGCCGTCTGTGATTTTCTGCACCTCGTTTTCAGCATCTTTGGCTACGTCTTCGGGCAGACCGTCTTTCACCATTTTCTTAAATTCGTCAATGGCATCCCGGCGTGCATTCCGGATGCTGACCTTGGCATTCTCGCCGACGCCTTTGGATTGTTTCACCAGTTCCTTTCTTCTTTCTTCCGTCAACGGCGGCACGTTGATTCTTACGATTTCACCGTTGTTGTCCGGATTGAAGCCCAGGTTGGCGACCATAATGGCTTTCTGTATGGGAGCCAGCATACTCTTTTCCCAGGGCTGTACGGCAATGGTGCGGGGGTCCGGCACGGTGATGTTTGCCACTTGCGACAGCGGGGTGGGCGAACCGTAATAGTCTACCAGCACGTCATTCAGGATTTTGGGATTGGCTCTTCCGGCTCTGATTTTAGCTAATTCATTTTCCAGATGAGTGAGGGCGCTTTGCATCTGCTCTTTGGCCTCATCCATGAATAATTTTACTTCTTCGTTCATATAGGCATTATTTAATTATGCGGAATATTCAGAACCGTATCCCGGTGCTGATTTTGACAAACAAAGATAGAAAAAAAAAGTTACGAAGAAAATAGGCGGATAGGGTTTGTGGGAGGGAGAGAACCCGGAGCCCTTTACGGCTTCCGGGTTCTCGGTTTTACAATTTGAATTTAATCGGTATAGAGAAGGATACCCTGACATTTATTCCCCGTTGCTTGCCGGAAATCCAGGTTGGCATGGCTTTCGCAACTCTCAGAGCTTCTTCGTCCAATGCTTCGGAACCGGAAGAGCGTTTAATGTTGAAATCGGAAAGCGTGCCGTCTTCATTGACAATAAAATTGACATACACGATTCCTTCCTCTTTGGCTTCTTTGGCTTTTTCGGGATATCTCAGGTTGTCTTTCAGCCAGGCGTACATATCTCCGTTGAATTTCGGCATATTTTCGACTACCGCGAAAACAACGGATGTGTCGCTGAGCGATGCCGGAACTTTTTCCGTGGCGACAATTTCGCTTTCCGGATTGGAAGCCGGAGCCTCCGCCGTGATACAGGTAAAGGCTGTGCACAATATTCCTCCGATAAACAGAGACGGAATATAATTCAGCATACTGAATTTGTTCGATTGTTTTTTGGTCATCATAATCATTCGTTTTTTTAAGTTTGAACATGAAAAACAGTTAGTAAAGGAAAAGTCATTTCCTTTGAATGCCTGATTGACAAGAAGCTGAAAATATCTACCGGTCTGATATTTTACAACCACCTGCCTGTCGGCTATATATTCGTGGTTTTGAGCGATGTTTTTCTTGTAAATCCATACGAGCGGGTTAAACCAGTTAAGCGTACAAATGATTTCCGCGATTAAAAGGTCGAGGCTGTGCCATTGGCGAACGTGAATTTTTTCGTGCTCAAAAACGCTCTTCGTCTCGGATTCGCCCAAAGAAGCCGGATGGATGAAAATGTAATTGAAGAAGGAAAATACAGGGCAACCGGAGGATATCGGAATAATCCTCAGTTTATGGATGCGTTTGCATTGCCGGGAACGGATTAATTTGTAAATCCGGAGTAATCCCCCGAGATAGCGGAGGGTTAAAAAGCAGATTCCGCTGATGTAAAGCCAAGTCAGATAATCGTAGAGGCTATGAATTGAGATTTCCCCGCCGGACACGGAGATTTCTTCCATAAATCCTTGTACGTAATGAAACGTGGGGAGTCCGGTTTCGGGATTGGCAATGGTCAGTGTGAAATGAAAAAAAGGGATACTCGTCGACAGCATCAGCGTGCCGAGCAGATATATCCTGTTCCAGGTGAAAAAGGTCTGCTTGTTCAGGAAAAATACATAATAAAGCAAGAAAACGGCAAGTAGAACCGATGATTTGATAATATAGGGCAAAGAAGGAATCATGTGCTTTTTATTTGTCGGGATTATTTTTGATGAATTCCAGAATTTCTTCCAGTTCTTTTAAATCGATTTTTTCCTCCTTGGCAAAAAAAGAAACCATTTGCGGGAAGGAGTTGTTGAAATAGTTTCCAATGAAATTACGGAGGAATTTCCGGGTATAAGTCTCTTTGTCTATCATCGGAAAGTAACAATGGCTTTTCCCGAAAGCCTCGTGACCGATGAATCCTTTCTCCTGCAGGATGCGAACAATGGTTGAAACGGTGTTGTAGGCGGGTTTCGGCTCAGGAAACTGCTCCAAGATATCTTTGACGAATCCTTTTTTCAGTTCCCAAAGAATCTGCATGATTTGTTCTTCTGCTTTGGTCAGTTCTTTCATAATCGCTTTGATTGAAATTTTGATACGGCAAAGATATAACTAATGTTTTAGTTCTACAACTAAAACATTAGTTTTTATTTTTCTTCCGTGTAGATTTCAGGATATGTATGTGTTCAAATGTATCCACGACTTTAGTCGGGATGATAATATTTCATATCTTTGTACGTTTTATTTCGTTATCATTAGAGCATGACAAGGAAGGATTTTGAGATTATGGCTCCGGTGGGGTCTTATGAATCGCTGGCGGCGGCTTTGCAGGGAGGAGCGGATTCGGTGTATTTCGGAGTGGAGGGTTTGAATATGCGCGCCCGTTCGTCCGCCAATTTCACGCTGGATGATTTGAAAAACATTGTGTCCATTTGTTCGGAGAAGGGAGTAAAGACTTATCTGACCGTCAACACGGTTATCTATAATCAGGAGTTGGACAAGATGAGGCGGGTGATCGATTGTGCGGGAGAAGCCGGGGTGACGGCGATTATCGCTTCCGATTTGGCGGCGATTCTTTATGCGCATGCTGTCGGCGTGGAGGTGCATGTCAGCACCCAGTGCAATGTGTCGAATTACGAGGCGGTGCGTTTTTTCGCCCAATATGCCGATGTGGTCGTGTTGGCGAGGGAGGTGGTGCTGGAACAAGTGGCGGAAATCCACCGGCAGATTGTCGAGAACGATTTGCGGGGGCCTCGGGGGGAACTAATCCGGATTGAAATGTTTGCACACGGGGCGCTTTGTATGGCGGTTTCCGGGAAATGTTATCTGAGTTTGCACGAAAAAAATGCTTCGGCAAACCGGGGAGCCTGTTATCAGATTTGCCGGCGGGCGTATACGGTGAAAGACCGGGACGATGAGATTGAGCTGGACATAGAGAACGAATATATTATGTCGCCCAAAGACCTTTGTACGGTGGGTTTCCTGAATAAAATGGCGGATGCCGGGGTGCGGGTGTTCAAGATTGAAGGGCGTGCCCGTTCGGCAGAGTATGTGCGGACGGTGTGCGAGTGTTATGATGAGGCGCTTCGGGCTTATCTGGACGGAACTTATTCGGCGGAACGGATAGCGGGGTGGAAAGAACGTCTGGCGACCGTGTTCAACCGGGGTTTCTGGAATGGCTATTATTTGGGGCAGCGGTTGGGCGAATGGAGCGAGGTGTATGGTTCCAAGGCCACGAAGAAGAAAATATTGCTGGGGAAGGTGACCAATTATTTCACTAATTTGCAGGTTGGTGAGTTTAAGTTGGAATCGTTTGACTTGAGCGTGGGCGACGAGATACTGATTCAAGGCCCAACGACCGGCACGATACAGATGCAGGTGCCGGAAATCCGGGTGGACTTGCAACCGGTGGAAAGCGTGGAGAAGGGGGCGGTATTTTCCATGGCCGTAGGAGAAAAAGTCCGGAGGGGCGACAAGTTGTATAAGTGGGTGGATACCACGGAAGAACTGATGCAATAAAACAAATAGACGACAAA
>CAYNXE010000117.1:0-1304 GCA_964400995.1 uncultured Odoribacter sp. | reverse complement strand
TGTTTGCAAATAACCCGATTATTTCGTAACTTTGTCGCTGAAGAGATAGGATGAAACATCAAAATCATGAAAGCGATTCGAAGGTGGCAACTGGAATTGTTGCGTAAAGACCTGCAAAGGAAAGAAATCACCCTGTTGATTGGTCCGCGCCAGGCGGGGAAAACCACGCTGATGAAACAATTGCAGCAGGAATTGTTGTCCCGCAAGGCTGCGGTGCTTTACCTGAATATGGACATCGAGTCCGATGCGCTTTATTTGCAGAGCCAGCAGACCTTGTTGAATAAAATGCGTCTGGAGCTGGGCGATGGGGGATACGTGTTTATAGACGAGATTCAGCGAAAGGAGGATGCAGGCTTGTTTTTCAAGGGGCTTTACGATATGGATTTGCCTTACAAGTTCGTTTTGAGCGGGTCGGGAAGCATTGAATTGAAGGAGAAAATCGGAGAATCGCTGGCGGGCAGGAAACTGGTGGTGTCCGTAGACACCGTCAGCTTCGAGGAGTTTGTCGATTATCGTACCGATTACAAATATACCGGACGGCTGGATTTGTTTTTGTCCTTGGAAAAAGAGAAAGGGGAGTTTTTATTGCAGGAATACTTGGCTTACGGCGGGTATCCTGCCGTGGTGACCGCTTCGACGGTGGAAGATAAAGTTCGGATAATGGATGAGATTTATTCCGCCTATGTTATGCGGGACATCTCTTCCCTGTTGGGTATGCAGCAACCGGAATACTACAGTCGGATGTTGCGTCTGCTGGTAGCCGGTGCCGGGGGATTGGTGAACGTTTCGCGTCTGGCTTCGGATGCCGGATTGTCGGTGCCCACCGTCCACAAGTATTTGTGGTATGCGGAGAACACTTTCGTACTGAAAGCCGTGCGGCCGTATAGCGGAAACCGGACGAAAGAGATTGTCAAGGCGCCGGTTTATTATTTTACGGATTTGGGATTCCGGAATCATCTCTTGGGAAGTTTTCAGAACCATTCCGGGGTGAGGGACGGTTTCAGTTTTCAGAATTTCATTTTCCGGATATTGAACAAGTCTTTGCGGAATACCGCAGCCTCCTTGCATTACTGGCGGACGACGGACGGGGCGGAGGTGGATTTTGTGATTGACCGGACGCAGGAGGTGATTCCCGTGGAGGTGAAATACGCCGACTTGAAGACCACCACGTTATCGCGCTCTTTCCGTAGCTTCGTGGAGAAATACAAGCCCCGGCGGGCTTTTGTGGTAAATCTCTCGTATAGCGATGTGTTGAGGCTGGGCGATACGGAGGTGCATTTCGTGCCGTATTATTTGCTGGAGGG
>CAYNXE010000116.1:0-7559 GCA_964400995.1 uncultured Odoribacter sp. | reverse complement strand
AAACCGGACAAGTCGATGTTTGTCAAACGCTGGGAGACCGATATGTTTTCCGGGTCTTTTTCCTTCAAGAGCCGAATCATGAACTCCTGCATCTTCTGCCCGAAATGGACGTAAAAATCGACTTTTGAAATCGAATCCTGCCGGGGCAGCTCCATGGAACGGATGGTCTGGATGATAAACTCCTGATCGACTATCTTGCTGACCCCCGAACGGGGATAAGGAAAAGCGTTCAGGTAGGAACGCCCCTCATTCAAACGATTTACATCGTTATTCAGGAAATTGAACAATTGCTCGGAATATCCCTCCCTGGAAGCCGAAGCCTGGTCGCCCTGCCGGGCGGCAATCATGTCGTTGTAACTCTTCAGCTCCCCCAGGTGCTGATTCATTTCCTGGCGATATTTGATGTAATTGATTTCGTCCACCTGGTTCACCACCCGGTTCAGCACATCGTACACCTGAGAAGTGAATTTATTTTCCCTTTCCTGAATGGCATATTTTATCCACAGCCACTGAACTACGACCACCGCCGTAAAAGCAGCGACCATCACAGCCAGCAATATTTTAATGATTATCTTCTTGATCATCTTCCGGGAATATTAGTGTAAAAATAATATTTATTACAAAATAATCAAAATCCCCAGGCATGAAAAAAGGGATACCCCCAAGGTATCCCCTATACGACCAAGCAACAAACGGAATTTATCGCAATTGCTTTTCGATATTCTTGTAAATGTTGCTTTCCTTGTTCGGAACTTCCATTTTGTGGAAAAGACGCTTTTGCAAATCGACGCTGTCCCGCAATTCGTCTTTCAACAGGAAAAGCGACAAATCCTGAGTCCGGTTTGCCTCAATCAACGTCTTCACATAATTGGCACGCGCCTTGATATAATGCAAGCGCCGCATTTGCAGAACGCCCAAAGCAATTTCATCCTCGGTAGTTCTTTTGGGCTTATCCATCACTTTCTGGATTTTCCTGTCAATCGGCTCCATCGGCCCCTCGTACTTTTCCTTGAACGACTTTTTCAATTTCGCATATTCCACATCCAAAGCGGAGCCTTTTACCTCGATCTGATCCGGAAATTTCGCCTTTCCCTGAATCCAGCTCTGATCCTTTGTATCGATAATCGTTTCCAGCGTGTTTTTTCCGGCAATGTCTATCCACACCCGGGCAGGAAGCCGCAAAGAATCCGTTTTAATATCAATTTCCCCGTCGGTTACCTCCTGCTGTGCCACGATAACCAATCCTTCCTGACTGGGCAGCTCTGCCAGTAATTTAACCGTACCTTTCAATCCCTGAACCTTACCACGGACTTTTACCCGATTTGAATTGCAAGCACTCATGACGAGCGCCACGGCAATTAAAAATAAACCAATCCTTTTCATCTTTATTTGTTATAAATACATAGGTAATTCTTGTACAAAGATATAAAAAAACTTAAACAGGCAAGTGATTTTCAATATAAATTACATCCCCCTTCAAGACACCATACCCTCTCAAAGACCGTTTATCCTAATCCCCAGTTCATCCAGCAACAAGCGAATCTGCCCCGACGGACGCGGCGCATTGGCATCAATGATAACGCCGTCCGGCCCTATCAGTATGAAACGGGGAACGCTGATGATCATGTAATCCTTGTTAAACTCGTTCTTGGCATCGGCAAAAGTGTGGATCCCGGCATGAAAATTCTCCGCCAGGAAATCCTTCCAATGCTTCTGGTTTGCCGACTCGCCTATGGCAATGGTCAGGAAATGAATATCCTTGTCCATATATTCTTTTTGCAGGACATCCAGATAAGGCAGTTCGGACTTGCAAGGCACGCACCAGGTAGCCCAAACGGTGATATAAAGGTACTTCCCCCTGAACTGCTCCAGCAAAACCTCTTCCCCGTAGCGATCCCGCACCGTAAACGAAGGCGCCGGCTTTCCCGGCAACAATTTTTCCCAATGGCTGATGATTTCCTCCATATAAGCCACCTTGCTCGGGTCGGTAACTTCCCGCCGGAAAACGGACAACAGATAATCGGCACCGTTGAGACCGTTGTTTTCCCGGATGTGATGAAACACAATCTCCGTCAACAGGAAATTCTTGATTGTCGGATTATTGACGGTGGAAAGTATATAATCCACCACCCCGTCCGAATAATTCTCCCGGCTGCCATTCCCGCGGCTTCCCTGCAAATAAACGTAATTCAACAAAAATGAACGATAATCTTTCGTGGCGAACAAATCCTCGTTATTCAACGAAAACGAAGACAGGAAATCAGAAAAGACGGCACCTGGCCGATAGTTCTCTCCCGGATACATCCGGTTCCGATAAATCGGGTAAAAAGAAACCCGTTCAGCCACCGAATAACGAATCCGCTCTTTCTCCAGACGGGTAAAGGAGTCGTCGAAATTCTTGGCCTCCAGCAACTTTGTCTTCTCATCTATCAATTCCTGCATTTTCCAGACAAACTCGCTCTCGCCCAGGGCATAATAGTCCTTGTCAAAAAACACCGCACCTTCCTGCTCCTTCAGATAACGATTGACGCCTCCCAAACTCCCCCGGAAATGCAGCGACCCCAGAAAATTCAACGCATTGACATAAATTTCAAGGTCTTCTCCCGGGCTCAGGTACAAATTCAACGAATTGTGTAAAAAAGTCGCATAACCGCCGTGCTTCATCCGGATTTCGCCCGAAAAAGAACCGTTCTCATCCAGAGGGAAAGCGTAAATGCTATCTTCCACCCAGATGCTGACAATGGAATCCCCGTTCTCCACACGTCCGCTGATCTGCACCGTATGGTCTTGCATACAGGAGAACAAAAGAACAACAGCCCCTATAAAAGTAAACCATTCTTTCATTTCACGCCTTTTTTATTGCGCCTAATTTACTTAAAAAACAAATATAATAGAAATAGGGAGAAAGATACGTTAAAGAAAAACTAATTTATCACGAAAAAAAAGGAGAAACGGTCAACCGACCATTTCCCCTTTTTATATTGCGTATCGCTACTAATTACTTCACAATAGCCTTGAAATCCGCATTGTCGAACAATTTAGCGAACTCCATGTCGGTAGCAGCCAGTTGTTTCATTGCAGCATCTTTAGCACAAGCATCTTTCAAGTTGGAAAGCACTGCATTGGTGTCGTTGTTGCGGGCAGCAACCACAGCTTTCAAATAAGCAGCCAGGGCTGAATCGCTCTTGCTTGCTTCCAATTTCTTGGCAGCCTCGTTGTTGTTTCCAGCCAGGATATTTGCCAAAGCGGCGTTTTCACAGTTGCATTTTCCGAAATAATCGACAGCAGCCTTGTAATTGCCATTCATGATAGCCACAATACCCTTGTTGTAGTTTACTTCGTTACCCACTCCGGTAGCAGCGCCAAACAGCACTTCTGCTTCTTTTACATTGCCGTTCTTCAACTCAACTGCACCCAGGTTGTTCTTCACCACCTTGTTGTTGGCAGACAGCTGGTCAGCCTTCTGGAAATCAGCCTTAGCCTGATCAACCTTGCCCATTTCGAACAAAATCATACCGGCATCGTTGAAACCTCTCCAGTCTTCCGGGAATTGTTTCTTTGCAGCTTCGTAAACAGCCAACTTGTCTGCGTTGTTGTCGAACAAGGTAGCGGCATACAGCAACTCTTCAACATTCAATTCGGCAGGATTGGATTTTGCCAATTCGCGAAGTTGCTCGTCTGATTTACCGATACGGTCAGCATTTACAACAAATTTGGAACGTCTCAGTTTCGGCAGAATCTGGTCTGCAATAGCTGAGAAAGCGGATGAAATGTTCTTGATTTCTCTTTCTCTCACTTCCGGGTCGGAATGCATAGCCAATACGCGCAGAATCAATTCCTTGTCACGGATGTTTGACTCTTCCATCGCTTTCTTGAAACCTTCCCAGTCCTCTGCTACAACATATTTCTTGAAGAAATCCAGGTTCTTGTACTCGTCCACTTTGTTTTTCTTCATGTTGTTTTTCACGAATTGGTCGGCAGCTTTTTCACGGTTGTTGGCCAATTTCTCATTCAAAGACATCGGGCCGTCCGGTGAAGCGTATGACTGAATCTGGATGTTTTTCAATTCCATATCCTCAGCAGCCTTGGCATTCTTGATGAATTTCTCCAGCGCCTTGATGTCTGCCGATTTGGTTTCTTTCGCACGAACCTGTGCGGAATTGATCAGATAGTAGATAGCAGCTTCCTGCTCCTCTTTCGTGATGCGTTCAAACTTGTCCGCACCGATAGTCGTTGCCGGAGCGTTGTTCACCATCGTCGCCGTTGCGATAACGCCGTTGGCAATCTTGTCGGACTCGTAATCCAAGGTTTTGGCACCCTGGCTGCCTACGAACTTGACATACAATCCGGAAACACGCATGCCCTCTTCAAAAGGCACGGAACCCGTATAAGAAACACTCTTCTCGGTTGCATACGGTACCACTTCGTTGTTTCCCTGTACTTTTTCTCCCTGGAAAGTTTTCGGTTCATAAGCCTTCTCGCCTCCATCCTGGAATTTCAGCACCGGAGTTGCCACCAAAGTCACCTTTTTAGCAAAATATTTCGCAGGTATCGTCGCGTCAATCTTCACGTCCACATTGCCTCCGTTAGCTTCCAGCACTTCAGGAGTAACCTTGTAGACGATGTTCTTTTCCATTTTCTTCATCTTGCTCAAAGAAGCACAAGAAGAGATAACAAACCCTGCCAATGTAAAAACAGCAACAGTTCTCAATGTCCTTTTCATAGTCAATCTCTAATTTATTCTTAATATTAATTTGGTTCCTTATAGGCTTAGCAAATGTATATAAAAATATTAAAACATACAATTATGCGGAAAAATATTAAAAATTAATCCACTTGAATCCTGTGCATGATTAATTTTTCCGCTTTTTCCAATGCCCGTTCCAACCCATTCGGATCCGAACCGCCCGCCGTTGCAAAAAACGGCTGACCGCCTCCACCGCCTTTGATTTCCTGCGCCACTTCCCGGATAATCTGTCCCGCATTCAGTCCGAAATCATCCACCAGGCTGTTGCTGATCATGACCGTCAGGTGGGGTTTGCCTTCCACCACGCCGCCGCCGATAAAAATGAGCTTGTCCAGTTCTCCCCGCAACTGAAACGCCAGATCCTTCACCTGGGCAGCCGGCAGCAGCAACTGCTCGACAATCAGATTGATGTCCTTGTAAACCCGTTTTTTATTTTTCAAGCGTTCCTTGAGCAATTTAAGGCTTTCCTGCGCGAATTTCTCCGTTTCTTTCTTCAGTCCCTCGTTCTCGTCCAGCACAGTTTTTACGCATTCCAGCAAACTCTTGTTGCTCTTGAACATCTGCTCCATTTCCCGGATGACACGGAAAGAATTGTTGATAAATTCCTCTGCCTTGTCCGCAGTGATCGCCTCGATACGCCGAACACCGGCAGATACGGAACTTTCGGACAAAATCTTGAAGAAACCGATTTGCCCGGTCGCAGCGACATGAGTACCTCCGCACAATTCAATGGAATCGCCGTACTTGATGACCCGCACCAAATCGCCGTATTTCTCGCCGAAAACGGCAATCGCCCCCATTTCCTGCGCCTTGGCAATGGGAATGGAACGGAATTCCTCCAGAGGAATATTCCTGCGAATCAATTGGTTGACGATAGTTGCCACTTCCGCCAGCTCTTCATCCGTCACCTTCTGGAAATGCGAAAAGTCGAACCGCAAATGCTCGCTGCTCACATAAGAACCTTTCTGCTCCACATGGTTGCCCAGCACCTTGCGCAAAGCGTAATCCAGCAAATGGGTCGCGGAATGGTTGTTCGCCGTCAGCACCCGCTTGTGTTCATCCACCCGGGCAACAAAAGTCTGCGTCACATCCTCCGGCAATTTCTCCACGATGTGAATGGTCAAGCCGTTCTCCTTCTTGGTGTCCACAATCCGGATAGCCTCCTGCTCTCCCTGCAGCACACCGCAGTCGCCCACCTGTCCACCGCCTTCTCCATAAAACGGCGTGATATTGAATACCAAGTGATAAAGCGTTTTATTTTTCGTCACGACCCTGCGATAGCGGGTAATCTTTACCTCCACTTCCGTATAGTCATAGCCGACAAACTCCTGTTCATTGTCCGTGGACAACTCGATCCAATCGTCCGTATCCACAGACGCCGCCGAACGGGAACGCGCCTTCTGTGCCTCCATTTCCGCCTTGAATTCCCGACGGTTGACCACCAGCCCCTGTTCCCGCAAAATCAACTCCGTCAGGTCCAAGGGAAATCCGTAGGTGTCATACAATTCAAAAGCCACGTTCCCCGGAATCGTCAGGAAATTCTCCTCTTTGGTCTTGGCAATGATCTGGTCTAGCAAACGGATTCCCTTCTCCAGCGTCCGCAGGAACGCATTCTCCTCCTCCCGGATGACTTTTTCTATCAGCTCCTGCTGCGCCTCCAATTCCGGATAATGCTTGCCCATGACGCTAATCAACACGGGCACCAGCCGATACATGAACGCCTTTTTCTGCTCCAGATAGGTATAGGCATACCGAACGGCACGCCTCAGGATACGGCGAATCACATACCCCGCCTTTACATTGGAAGGCAATTGCCCGTCGGTAATGGAAAAAGACACCGTCCTCAAATGGTCGGCAATAACACGCATCGCAATGTCCGACTGCCGGGACGCCCCGTATCGGATACCGCTCAAACGGGAAATCTCGTCAATGATCGGAGTAAATACATCCGTATCGTAATTGGACGTCTTTCCCTGAACGGCCATGCACAGACGTTCAAAGCCCATTCCGGTGTCCACGTGATGGTTGGGCAGGCTTTCCAGACTGCCGTCCGCCTTGCGGTTATATTGCATAAATACCAGATTCCAAATCTCAATCACCAGCGGATTATCCTGGTTCACCAGTTCCCGGCCGGGTTTCAGCTTCCGTTCCTCCTCCGGACGCAAGTCGATGTGTATCTCCGAACACGGTCCACAAGGTCCCATGTCTCCCATTTCCCAGAAATTGTCTTTCTTGTTGCCGAAAAGAATCCGCTCATCCGGCAAATAATTCTGCCAAATCTTCCGCGCCTCCGCATCCTGGTCCAGTCCGTCGTCCTGGCTGCCCTCGAAAACGGTGGCATACAACCGGTTTTTATCCAGCTTCATCACCTCCGTCAGAAACTCCCACGCGTAAGCGATCGCATTTTCTTTGAAGTAATCGCCGAAAGACCAGTTTCCCAGCATTTCAAACATGGTATGATGATAGGTATCGTGTCCCACTTCCTCCAAATCGTTGTGCTTGCCGGACACGCGCAGACATTTCTGTGAGTCCGCGACCCTGCGATGCTTCGGAGTGATATTGCCAAGGATAATGTCCTTGAACTGGTTCATCCCCGCATTGGTAAACATCAACGTAGGGTCGTCCTTGATGACCATGGGAGCCGAAGGCACAATTTCATGTCCCTTGCTCTCGAAAAAATCCAGGAATTTTTGTCTGATCTCTGCTGAATTCATAGCTTTATAATTGTCTTTTCATTTCATGCACATGACGTATCCGGCGCTAAAAACAACCGTTTTTTACAACACCGACTCAAAACAGAATTGCAAAATTA
>CAYNXE010000115.1:4696-7582 GCA_964400995.1 uncultured Odoribacter sp. | reverse complement strand
AAATACGGACATCCACTTGACATTGGAAGGAAAGACAACGGGAACCCAGTGCAAAGGAACGGAGATAAAGTTGGTACTGAACAATTTGGGCGGCAATAGTGCGTCGACTACTTATCAGGTGAATTACGGGGATCGTAGCGATATTAAGATTTATACTGTGGATGATTTGTTGGGTAATCGTGACAGCCTGAGATTAAGGCATGTTTATAACGAGCCTTCTTGCGGGGAGCTTGGATCCGGTTATATTATTTCATTGAAAATTTGGAATGCTTGCGGAGGAGTTTCTGAACCGACATACGGTCCTTATCGGATAGCGGAACAGTTGAAAGTGGGATTTGATTTGCCGGAAAAGTTGTGTACCGGAGAGGATATTGATTTGAATAGAATTACTTCGGTGGCTCCAATGAGTTGTGGAAATATGGAAATTAGAAAGGAATGGACGCTTGACGGGGAACCGGTGCCGGATGGTTATGTATATTTTGAAAACCCGGGTGTGTACACATTGACCGCTTCGGCGACGATGGACGGATTGGATTGCGGGAATGAGCATGTAGAAAAGAAAATAAGAATCATCGAACGGGTGGAGGCGATAGTCACTCCAGAGAAGGCGGAGATCTGTGTGGGAAGTCCGGTGACATTGGATGCGTCCGGCTCAATGGGGGATGAGAAAAAATACGAATGGAGCGTGGTGGAAGGTTCGGCTTCGGCGGTGAAATTTCTGCCCAATGCCAAGGAGGGAAAGGTGAATGCCGAGTTTCAGGAGCCGGGGGACTACACTGTTCGCGTGCGGGTGTACAACAGTTGCTCGGAGGATGCAAAAGAAATTTCTTTACATGTAAAGAAAGACCAGGAAGTCAAGAAAAAGGGGGAGATTGCGGCGCAGTGTCCGAAAGGCAGTAAGGGGGAGACGGGACCTGTCCTCATGGGGAATTATGTGGCATACGAATGGTACAACAATCCGCAGGAGGCAAAATGGAAGGTGGAGCCTGCCGGAGGGTGGAACCAGTCGACGGCAAGCAGCGACCCGTTGAGACCGGCGTATGAGTTCACCAAGCCCGGCACCTATCGGGTGACCGTGGAGATTTCGAGTGCGGGTTGCGGTGCTCCGGCGACGCAGTTGACGCAGTCGTGGACGGTGACGGTTTACGACCCCTCGCTGACCATGGATGTGTCGGTGGAGGGAGGAAAGACGGACTTGTGCGAGGGAGAAGAGGTGCGCTTCCGGAACGGGACGAGCGCGGCGCAATCGTCCATCGCTTATACTTGGACGGTCTATAAAAACGGCAAGGAGGCTCTGTTAGGAACGGATTACCGTTATACGAGTGGCAACAATCAGTCGAAGGAGCCGAGATTTGCCTTTCTGACTTACGGGGATTATGTGGTGAAGGCGGAGGCGAGGGTTGCCTGCAATTGGGAGGAGCGGGAATTTCAGTTTCATGTGAAAAAAGCTCCGGAGATTAAACGTTTTGATTTGCCGACGACGGAGTGTATGCCTTATGTGTTGTCGTTGCGCCGGTTTGTGGAATATAACTGGTACAACGATACGGAAAAGCAGGTGACTTGGACGGTGGAGGGACCTGCCGATGGTTGGGAGTATTTGTCGGAAACGAATGAGCATAGTCTTACGCCGGAATTGAAATTCACGCAGCCGGGCGAGTATCGGTTGAAGGTAGTTTTAGCCGGGGTGGGGTGTTCCGGAGGCAAGGCGACGGAAGAGAAAGTAATCAAGATATTGAACCCGGTGATTGCGAAAAACATCTCCATCCGGGACGGGAAGAGTGTGATTTGCGAGGGCGAGACGGTGGCGTTCGAGAACCATACCGTCTCGGATATTCCGGTGGAGTATCGCTGGGTGGTGGAAACGAACAACGGGGCGACGGAAGGGAACGGCTTTTCCTTTGTCGGCGGAACGAGTGCCACGTCGAAGGAGCCGCAGATTGCGTTTTCCCGCTATGGGGAGTATACGGTGATTGTCCGGATGACCACCGACTGTAACCGGAACACGTCGCCGACGGAGGAGCGTTTCAACGTGACGGTGCAACGCGACCCGGAGGTGGAACTCAAGAGCTTGCCCGCCATTTGTCCGGGGGACTACCTGGTGATGGACAATGCCCGGGTGGTTTACCAGTGGAATCGCAACAAAGAGGAAGTGGGCTGGGAGGTTGAAGCGTTGCCCGGGGGCGCATCGCTGGAGGGCGTCACGTATGATGCCGATGCGTTGTATCCGGAATTCCGTTTTACCCACCCGGGGGATTACAAAGTGCGGGTTACTTTGTGGGGCAGAGTCGGGTGCGGCGGTACGGTATTGGAGGCGGAAGAGGTGGTGCACGTGTATGACCCCGCGATACAGTTGGAGGTGACCCCCGACCAGCAGATGGTGCAGGAGGGAGAAACGTTCCATTTCACCAATCGTTCGCAGGCGGCGGAGACTCCGAGTTATCAGTGGAGCGTCACTCCTGCCGGCGGCTGGGCATGGGTCGGCAAGGCTACGGATGTCGCTCCGGATATCCGGTTCAACCGTTTCGGTGAATACACCGTCAAGGTGGTGATGACCTCCCGGGGCGGTTGTGCTATGGATTCCAAGGAAATGAAAGTGGTGGTGAAGGGAGTCCCTGAATACCATTTGCCTGATGAACTGGATGCCATTTGCGTCGGAGGAACGGTTGACATGAAAGAAAAATTGTCGTATGAAACCAAAGGGGCGACAATCAAGCCTGATTGGACGGTCAGTCCGGGCAGCGAGGGTGTGGAATATGAATACCTCAATGACGGGGGAGGGAGTGTGATTCAGCCGGAAATCCGTTTCCTGAAAAACGGGCGTTACACGCTGACGTTGCAGGCGGATGCGGAATACGGGGGCAGGCAGGTGCATGTCACGCACGTGAA
>CAYNXE010000115.1:0-4596 GCA_964400995.1 uncultured Odoribacter sp. | reverse complement strand
GACCAGGCGGAATTCAACATCCATGCGTTTACGAATCCCGTCATCGACCCGATAAAGGACATCCGGGACGAGTGCGACAAATTCTATGTATTCAAAGGCAAGGAGGTGGTGAAGGTGGATTCCAACGGAGGTCGCCTCGAGTCGGTGAAATGGACGATAACGCCCGAGGGATATACTTACGGGGCGGGATACGGGGCTTCGGACTTGTATCCGGAGTTGCGTTTTAAAGGCGGGGAAGAGCCTTATCACCTGACCTTGGAGGTGCAGAACGGGTGCGGCGACGTGATTTCCAGTAAGTTTTCCGTTTTAGTGGATGAATACCGCGAAATCGTCAAGTTGCGGGATACGGCGCTATGCTCCATGTCGGGCAATTATGTGCTGAAAGCGGAGCCCGCCGGCGGGGTCTGGAGTTGTCGCAACCATGCGGTGGGCAAGAACGAATGGACGGGCGAATATTACTTCACTCCGAAAGAGGATACGGAGAAGACCTACCGTCTCTATTACACATACGGGCACAAAAGTTGTACGGCGGAGGATTCGCTGCTGCTTACCGTGCATCCGTTGCCGGCGGTGCAGGTGGAAAAGGACAAGGAGGATGCCTGCATCAATTGGGAAACGAAAGTGTTGCAGCCGGGAAAGCCTGCCGGCGGACAGTGGCAGCTGAACGGCACGCGCATAACGGAATTTGACCCGGCAGGCTACGGGGTAGGCGTTCATCGCCTGGAATACTGGTATACCGACCCGCTCACGAAGTGTTCCAATCTGGACACGCTGAAAATAGAAGTGCACGGTTTGCCGGATGCCTCTTTCCGTGTCGCGGACAGGCAGTGCAAGGGCGTCGATTCGCTGTATGTGCCGGTGGAACTGGGAAAAGGACATCATTTTGCGTGGAATTTCTCGGGAACGCCCCGGGAAACGGAAGATGCTCCGGCGCAATGGCATTATGCCGCAGTGGGAGAATACAACGTGGCGTTGCAGGCGACTTCCATTTTTGGATGCCTGTCCGAACCGTACACCCGGAAAGTGAAAGTGCTCGACCAGCCTCCGACAGCGGAATTCACGTTGAAGGACACGGCGGGATGCGGTCCGTTCACCACGCAGGCGACGGTGAATGCCGGACATTTCGTGCATCCGGCAGGCGATTACTATGAACTGGGGTATCTTTGGGAATATGGCAACGGGGTACGGACAACGGAGTTGCAACCCTTGGTGCAGACTTATGAGCCGACGTTGTATGACACCGTCTATCGCCTGCGGTTTTCGGTGTACAATGTGTGTGGGGTGGAGCGCGATTCGGCGAACATCGGGGTCTGGTCGTCCGCCGTGGCGCATTTTTCGATGAATCCCGATCCGGAGAGCGCACGGGGTTTCTGTACGCCGATCACGCCGGTGTTCATCAATGCCAGCACTGGTTCGGGGAATAGCTACACCTGGGATTTTTCCGGACTGGGGATTTCCCATGCCGTGGATACGGTGTACACGTTCACGACGGGCGTTTCGCCGAGCGTGTACACGGTGACGCTGACGGCGCGAAACCGTTGTGCCGAGACGGAAACGAGCCGGACTTTCAAGGTGAAGCCCAATCCGATTGTCGCCGGTTTCACCATGGACGAGAAATACCTGTGTGCCGGGGATACGGTTTGTTTTACCAACCATTCGGTGGACCGGGACGAGGATGGCGAGGCGATACTCTCCTACAAATGGGATTTCGGAGACGGACAGGTGAACGACGTGTGGGACACGTGCCACCATTATTCGGCGGCGGGAACTTATGCGGTGACGTTGTCGCTGGACAACGGTTGCGCCCGGCAGTCTTTCGTCGATTCGGTGGTGGTGTATGCGCTTCCGGTGCTTGCGATACGGGGAGACAGCACGCTTTGCGAGGACGAGCGCGTGGCGTTGGTTCTGGAGAGTTCGGAACCGTTGAAAAACATTTTGTGGGATTTTGGCGACGGTACGCCGGAGGAACGGAGCGCCTTTGCGGTGGAACATGTTTTTGAGGAACCTGGGCATTTCGTCGTGCAGGTGAGTGCCGCCGGCGACCAGATAGCGGCTTGTACGGGCAAAGGAGAGAAAAACATGGTGATTTGGTCCAAGCCGCGGGTGACGATAGTGCCGTTGGACACGACGGTTTGTCCGGTGTACCCTTATATGCCGGAAATCGACCGGACGGAATATGATTACTTCACCTGGGACTACGGGGATGGTTCGCCGTTGACCTCCGAGTTGTCGCACAATTTTGTCAACGAGACGCAGGAAATGGTTGTTTACCGGACTTCCGTGCACGTGGTGAATCAGTATGGATGCGAGGAGGACCATGCCGGAGTGATTCGTGTGTTGCCGGGACCGACTGCCGCATGGGACAAGGAGATTGCTTACGGCAGGCCGGAGAGTGTGCGGTTTATCAATTTGTCCAAGGATTACATGGATTGCTATTGGTATCTGCCTTTTGTCGGAGTGGTGCATTCATCTTCCGACCAGACGGTGGAATTTCCGGACGAGGGCGTGTATCCGGTGGCTTTGGTGGCGGTGAACGAGTTCGGGTGCCGGGATTCGATAGCGGAGGATTACCGTTCGTATCAGGGCGGATTGTATTTCCCGAATACGTTTATCCCGCACAGCAAGAATCCCTTGGTGAACCGTTTCAACGGGGTGGGCATGGGCTTGAAGGCCTACAAGCTGGAGATTTTCGACACGTACGGCAACAAGATATGGGAAACCCGGGCATTGGAGGGAGGAATGCCCAGCGAGGGCTGGGACGGACGCAACAGGCAGGGCAAGGAACTGCCGCAGGGCGTTTACATGTGGCGGGCGGAAGCGATATTTTACAGCGAGGACATCTGGACGGGCAAGAACAACCGTTCCGGCGTGTCGCAGACGACACAAGGCTCCGTCTTTTTGTTGAGGGAGTAAAGGGCTATAGGAGACTAAAGGATATGAATGTAAGGAAAATCATATTGGTATCGGCGGTGTGGTGGTTCGGCATCGGTGTTTTGCCGGCGCAGGATACGAAAGTGACGCATCCGTTTATGTGGAAATCGTTCAACAACCCGGCATATACGGGGTTTAACGGTTTGGGAAGCGTGAATATCGGGATGCAGCGGGCGTATTGGAGCAATCCGCTGGATTTCCGTTCCTATTTCGTGGCGGCGGATTATGCTTTTCAGGAAAGACGGACATTCGGTCTGGGCGGGATGTCCCTGTTCTATCAGCGGGACCAGGAGGGGGCGTTGATGTACGTCACCAATACGTTTTCGGCGGCGATTTCCGCCCGGGCGAAAGTGGCGCGTTCCACCGTGCTCCAGGTGGGCATACAGCCCTCGTTGTACCGCAAGAGCGTTGACCCGTCGCGCATCACCCTGGGCGACCAGTTCGACCCGTTTTACGGACAGGTGTTGAACATGTCGCCCGAGTTGGTCGACTTTTATGCGAACCGGGTGACCATGTTCGATGTCGCTGCCGGTATTTACGGGGAAACGGATTTCAACATTGCCTGGCACGGTGTGGCAAGTCTGGAATACGGATTCTCGGTCTATCACATCATCGAATCTACCCAGTCGTTCCTGTCGGAGCACGGCTCGAAGTCCTCGGAAGAAAATCTGCTGAACCGCCGTTTCTCCGGTTACCTCTCCTATTCGCATCCCTTTAGCATCGGTCATCAGTTGAACACGGTGCTTTCGCCCTATCTGATGCTGGATGTGCAGTCGGTGATGCGCAACCTGCAATTCGGTGTGTACTGGGAGGAGGAACGTTTCGGCATGTTCGGACTGGGGTTGCGGAGCGACCAGTACGAGGGACTGCAAGTGGGCACCCTGCTGGTGCATCTGGGTGCCAACCTCCTTGCCAATGACGATTCGGGCTGGAAAATCGGTTACACCTTTGAGATGCCCACGCACCAGGGGACAATGTACAAGAATACCAGCCATTCCCTTTCCCTTCACTGGTATTTCAAACTGGTTCCCAAGCGTTGCGTCCTCCGTTTTGAAAATTCGCCGAACAATCACAGGCGAGTCAGTCCGAAACGGAGAGCCCGCATGAAACCGTTTAAATATTTATAGTGGTGAATATGAGATGCAAGTATATCATATTGTTGTTGCTACTCTTCGTGCTGGCGTTCCTGCCGGCAGGGAAGGGGTATGGGCAGACAGGAGGTCCACAATTGACATGGGAAGAAAAAGAGGGGCAGGCAAATGAACTGTTGATTTGTAATCTTGAGGGAAAGAGCTTTACCGTAGATGTGTCGTTGGAAGGTGATGGAAGTAATTTTAAGGACGGTACGTATAAATTGGAATACGGAAATGGAGATAAAGAAGACGGAATAAAGAAGGCGGATTTTCCCAGGCGTGTGAAATATGATAAAGCCGGAGAGTATTCGCTTGTCTTTTCTGCTGAAACCTTGGACGGGAAAAGGGTTTCAACGACCTATAAAGTAAAGGCAGTCAAGCGTCCCGCAATAAAATTAGAACCAGAAAATCGGGATGTGAAATGTGTCGGTTCTGAAATTACTTATCTGGTGAATGTATATGATGAAAATCCGGCGGGAACAAAGTATAAATTGGATTTTAACGACGGAACGATTCTGAATTTGACGAATGA
>CAYNXE010000114.1:0-7583 GCA_964400995.1 uncultured Odoribacter sp. | reverse complement strand
GCCTTTGTATTTCCAGTGGGCGGCACACCCTTTGTCGGCGATTTCGTCCATCCGTTCGGTACGGATTTGCACTTCCACCCAGCGGTTCTGAGGACCCAGTACGGTGGTTTGCAGGGATTCGTAGCCGTTGGATTTCGGTACGGAAATCCAGTCCCGCAGCCGCCGGGGATTGGGCGTATATTTGTCCGTTACAATGGAATATACCCGCCAGCAGTCGGGTTTCTCGTTTTCCCCGGTGCTGTCGATGATGAACCGGACGGCGAAAATGTCGTAAATCTCCTCAAACTCCACCTGGCTTTTCCGCATCTTGTTGAGAATGGAAGCGATGGTTTTGGTCCGGTACTTCATTTTGTATTTGATGCCTTTCCGGTCCAGCTCTTCGGTAATGGGGGCGATAAATTCGGCGATGTATGCCTCGCGTGCCGTTTTGGATTCTTTCAGCTTTTGTTCGATTTCCCGGTATATCTTGGTGTTGGAATAACGCAAAGCCGTGTCCTCCATTTCGGATTTGATGTTGTACAATCCTAGGCGGTGGGCGAAAGGAATGTAGATATAACTGGTTTCCTTCGCCAATTGTTTCTGTTCCGTTTCCGGCAGTTTGTCGGCTTGTCGGAGGGCATACAACTTTTCGGCAAGGAAAATCAACTGCACCCGGATGTCTTCGGCAAAACTGAGCAGCAGTTTGCGAAAGTTTTCCGAATCGACAATCTTTTGGGTGGCATAGATGTGACTGATTTCTTTTAGTCCTTTGATGATTTGCGTGACTTTGTCTCCGAACATTTCCTGAATTTGTTGGAGAGTCAGCATTTCTTTTTCCACCGTCCGGTGCAACATGGCGCAAATGATAGAAGTCCGCCCCAGTCCGATTTCCTGCGTGATAATCAAGGTGATATCCAGGATGCGAATAATCTCCTGATAATTCAACGTGGAAGCATTCGCTTCGTTTTGCAGGGCGATGTCGAATGCTTGTCTGATTTGCCGGATGTCTTTTTCGTCAATCAGATTGCGGCAGGATTTCAAAACTGTTGAATATTTCTTTTGAATCAGTGGCCGATATTGTTGTTCTGTGAGTGTTTCCATAAATCGTTTCGTAATCATTGTTTCCAGAAAGGGAAAACCAGAGTAAAATTTGTTTTGTAAAAATAGCGAATTATTTTCAAGAATATGGGTACGAAATTCTATTTTTGTCTAAAAATTTATGGAAAAGAGCCTTTTTCTTGAAAGAGAGAAAATTATAAATTGAGATAATTATGAGAACGGGTGTAGCAAAGGTGTTTTTTTGGTTTGTATGCTGTATGCCTGTCATTGCGGCGGCTCAGGATGCCAAAGTGCTGACGGGACAGTTGGAGACGCTATTCAAGGGATTGCGGCCGGTGGAGCGCAAGGAACTGGTGGGGGATTACGTGGAGGCGATGACTTCCTCGCTGTTGTCCGCGGAGGAAAAAAGTGCCGTGGAAACTGTTTTTCAGAATTTGCAGGACCTGCGTGTGCCTGTTGCTCCGGACTTGCAGAACTACGTCCTGTGCGTGAACGGCTTTTGCAAACGGCAGGAAAAGGAAAATCTGACGGTTTGGCTGAAAGGGGTGCAAAAGGCATTGTCGGCAACCGAGCGGAAGCGTACCGCCGTGAAGAATTATCTGGAGTCCGTGTCTCTCTTGGCAAGCCGGCAGGTGTTGTATGAAGGGAACGGCTGGCAGTGGCAATTTGCCGGAAAAATGGTTTGGCATAGCGATCCGCTTCGGGTGGATTTGCAGGACGGCGATTTGATTTGCGCCACCCGGAAGGATACGATTCGGATTTATTCGACGCAGGGAACTCATGTTGTAGGCGGAGAGGTGGTGAAAGCGCGGGGCGGACAGGTGAAATGGAAGGAAAATGAAGAGATGTGTGCCGATTTGAACCGTTATTCGGTGAATCTGAAAAGCTCCGCTTATACGGCGGATTCGGTGTTGTTCCGTTATGCCTCCAGGTTTTCGCGTCCCTTGGCGGGTACCCTGAAGGACAATGCGTTGAAGTATGCCCGGGGCAAAGATACGCCTTTCCCGGAATTCAATTCGTATGCGGAGGATGTGGAAGTCAGGGATATTTACAGGGATATTTCTTTCCGGGGAGGAATCGCCTACAAGGGCATCAAGTTTTTCGGAACGGGGTCGGATGAGCATCCGGCGTTGTTGCAGGTGATTCCGAACGACAGCATTAGTCTGAAATTGTATGCCAAGCAATTTTCTTTTGACTCGGCAAGGATTATTTCCGGACATACCGCTATGGAAATCATTATGGAGGGCGGAGAGATAACCCATTCCGACATTAATTTTCTGTATACGCTTCCACAGCATACGGTGACGCTCAAACGCATCAGCGAGCAGAGTCAGCATTTGCCGTTCAAAGATTCCTACCACCAGATATTGTTCGATATGGAGGAAATTTTCTGGCCTCTGGACAGCAGTTATCTGGAAATGCGAATGAGCAACCGTTCCGGATTGTTCAAGGCAACCATTGAGTCGATGAATTTTTTCAGTGATGACATATACGATAAAATTCAGGGGCTGGACGAGGTGAATCCGTTGAACGGCTTGTTGATGTGTTCGCGTGCCTTGAAAAGAAACACGTTTACGATTGCCGATTATGCTGAATTTGTCAAGAAGCCTGCCGACCAGTTGCGCAAGCAGATTATCCTGCTTTCTTATGACGATTTTGTGGATTTTAATGAAGCGAAGGATGAGGTGAGGCTGAGACAGCGTCTGATTGATTATACCAAAGCCAGGGTGGGCAAGCAGGATTATGACAACATCCGTTTCTCGTCCTTGCCCGGCAAGGCGAAACCCAATGCCGTGATGAATGTCAAAAATTACAACCTCCGGATTGACGGGGTCGAGAAGCTGATGATCAGCGAGGCGCGGAATATCTTTGCGGAACCTTCCGACCGTCGGGTGTTGTTCTTGAAAAACCGGGATATGGCCTTTAACGGGAAACTGAATGCCGGTATGTTTGATATGTACGGGCAGAATCTGTTTTTCTCTTATGAAAAATATGCCATTTCCTTGCCCAAGGTGGATTCGACCAGTATGTACGCTGCCGGTGCCGGTAAAAATGCCCGGGGCAAGAAAATCCAGTCGTTGATACGGGACATTACGGGGGAGATTGTCATTGACAGTCCCGACAACAAATCGGGCAAGAAAGACGATCCGGAATTTCCGAAACTGAACTCCACGGGCGAATCTTTCGTCTATTTTGACGATCCGGCGATTCAGCACGGGCAATACAAGCGGGACAGTTTCTATTATAAAATCAAGCCTTATACTTTATCCGGCATAAATGACGGACACCGTTTCCGGTATGCGTTTAGCGGAACGCTGGTTTCCCATATCGTTTCTCCGATTGACGATACGTTGAGATTGCAGGAGGACAATGCGTTGGGCTTGACCTATCAGACTCCGGAGTCGGGCATAGGCTTGTATGACAAGGGACGGATTAGCAGCCGTATCGTTTTGAACCGGAAAGGGTTTATCGCTTCCGGCAAAGTGGATATGAACAAAAGCCGTTTCCAGTCCGATTCAATCTTGATGCTGCCTTCCTGTTTGCTGGCGACTACGCCCGAATTGCAGGTGGAGGCCATTGAAAACCAAAGACCGGAGGCATCCGGCAAGGAGGTGAAGATTCAGTATCTGCCGGCGGTAGGGAGTTTACAGGCAACCTCCGTTTCGGTTCCGTTTGACGTGTACGAGGGTCGGATCAAGCACGCCGGAAAGTTGCTGGTTTATGAAAATATTCTGGATGCTTCCGGAAAATTCCAACTGGAAGGCGCCGAATTGAAGTCCGATTTGTTTCATTTTCAGCCTGCCCGGATTTTGTCCCAGGCTACCGCTTTGAATATCGCTTCCGTGTTGAACAAGGATATTCGTTTGAACACCACCAATGTGAGTGCCGATATTGATTTGCGGGCAAACAAGGGAAAATTCGAGAACAATGTCGAGAGCAATCGGGCGGATTTCTCCGGAAGCCGGTATAATTGTACTTTTGAAGGGTTTACCTGGTATATGAAGGATGCTTATTTGAACATCGGTATAGAAGATACGGTTCAATTGGCGAAAATCTGGAAAATGGAAGATACGGATTTGATTCCGAAGGCTGGAAGGAATCTGTTTATTTCGACCAATCCGGCGTTGGATTCTTTGAATTTCATCGCGCCTCTGGCACGTTATGATTTGAAGACGGGAGACATCGACTGCCGTTGGATAAATCATATCGACGTTGCCAACGGACGTTTTTATCCGTCCGACGGAGGATTGTACATTCAGGCGAACGGGGACATCCGGGAGTTCGAGGGAGGCAGGTTGTTGTGCGAGCGAAAGGATGCGAAGAAGGTGTTGCAGGATGTGACGTTCAAGTTGAAAGGACGCTTGGCGTTTAGCGGTTCGGGAAATTATACTTATGTCAGTGAGGAGAAAAAGAAAAGCATAATTCGGTTTACGGAACTCGGAACGGATTCCTCGAAGCTGATTTACGCCAAGGTCTCGTTGAAGGAAGATGCGCCCCTGCTGCTGAATGACGGGTTGAAATACAAGGGAAATGTCACGCTTCATTCCCGTCAGCCTCACCTTTATTTTGCCGGATATGCGAAAATGACTGTTGTCGACAGCGGGGCATTGAAGCATTCCTGGGTTGCCGTGAAGGATTATCTGGAGGCCGACCGGATTCGGATAGCCGTGAAACTGGAAAACAAGAACGACAAGCAGGGACGGATATATAACGGGATTTACCTGCATGCCGACCGGACTTTCAAGCCTTATGCGGCTTTCCTGAGCAACCGGCTTTTTTACAATGACGACTTGTTGGTGGCGGGAGAGGGAAAATTGGAATGGTCCGCAGGGATAAGGCAGTATGTCATTTCGGATACGTCGGCTGACAAGTATTATCGCTTCCGTTATGACCCCGAAACCGAGACGATTTCCGCCTTTGGTAAAATCGGACTGGATTTGAATATTCCGGGTATGGCTCAGAAAATGGGCGGAAATATCGGCTATGATATGGCGGGGCAGAAATTGGAGATGAAGCAGGCTTTGTGTTTGCTGGATTTTCCGTTGCTTAGCAAGATGGAGGCGGTGTTGTTGAAGGATTTTGCGGATAAAAAGCTGAAAAACGTCAGCATGTACGATGAATTGTACGAAAAGATTTATGAGATATTCGGAAAAGAAACCATGAATAACGTCATAAACAGGCAATTGAGGCATTCTGGCTTGCCGGATTCGTTGAGTCAGTTGTTTGTCCTTGATTCCTTGGATGTCAGGTGGAACGACAAGACCCACTCTTATATGGCGGACGGGGCGGTCAAAGTGTTGGCGATAAAGGGAAAGCCCGTTGAGAAAGCCATGAATATAAAAATGGAATTTATACGCGGTCGTACCCAGAATCAATATTTCCTGTATCTTTACGATGAGAATGTCTGGTATTATTTTGAGTATTCGGAGCAAAGTTTGTACACCTTGTCTTCCAACGAGGAATACAATACGGTTGTCAAACTGGAAAAGCCTGAAAAGAAAGTGATCCAGACCAAGGAAAAGGAGACTTTATATACCATAACGCTTTGTCCGCCATTGAAGAAGGAACGGTTTCTGAAAAGGGTGAAGTAATAAAAAATGATTGTGATGACGATAAAAGAACGATACAAAGGGGTATTGGAATGGTTTGCAGAACATCGGGGCATTGCCGAAACCGAGTTGCAATACAAGAATCCTTATGAATTGATCGTTGCGGTCATCTTGTCCGCCCAGTGCACGGACAAGCGGGTGAACATGACCACGCCGGCGATTTTTGAAAGATTTCCGGACCCTGCGGCGATGGCTGCCGGAAGCGTGGAGGAAATCTACCAGTTGATCAAGTCGATTTCTTATCCGAACAACAAGGCGAAACATTTGCATGAAATGGCACGAAAATTAGTGGCTGATTTTCAGGGCGAGGTTCCGGAGGATTTCGATTTGTTGCAGACCCTGCCCGGGGTGGGTAGGAAGACTGCCAATGTGATTATGGCGGTTGCGTTTAGCAAGCCTGCCATGCCCGTGGATACGCACGTTTTCCGGGTGACCAATCGGATAGGACTGGTGAATACCAAGACGCCTTTGGAAACGGAAAAGCAGTTGGTAAAGCATATTCCGGCAGAAATCCTTTCCACGGCACATCATTGGTTTATTTTGCACGGCAGATACGTATGCACGGCACGGAAACCGAAATGCGAAGAATGCGGCATCTGCGAGTGGTGTAAGTTTTTTAAGGAAAATATAAACGGATAGGAATTATGGAGAACAGTCGGAGGAAACCGGATTGGTTGAAGATAAAATTGCCTATGGGGCAGCTTTCTACGGAGGTGCTGAACACCATTCGGGGACATCATTTGAATACGATTTGTACGAGTGGCAGGTGCCCTAACCAGGGGGAGTGCTGGGGATGCGGTACGGCTACTTTTATGATTGGTGGCAATGTTTGCACCCGGGCTTGTAAATTTTGCAACGTGACAACGGGGAAACCTTTTCCGCTTGATCCGCAGGAACCGGAACACATTGCCCGGTCGGTGAAATTGTTGAAATTGCGGCACGTGGTGATTACTTCCGTGGACCGTGATGATGTGGACGATTTGGGTGCCGGGCATTGGGTGAAAGTCATTCAGGCGGTGAA
Organism: uncultured Odoribacter sp.; assembly: GCA_964400995.1. GTDB lineage: Bacteria > Bacteroidota > Bacteroidia > Bacteroidales > Marinifilaceae > Odoribacter. The sequence goes on along the minus strand of CAYNXE010000114.1, from coordinate 914 downwards.
ACGGGAGAATCCCGAAGCGACGATGGAGGTGCTGATTCCTGATTTCCAGGGGAGAGAAGAGTTGGTGCGGCAGGTGATTGAGGCGAAGCCTGAAGTGATTTCGCACAATCTGGAGACGGTGCGCCGTTTGTCAGACCAGGTGCGCAGTCGTGCCACTTATGAGGTATCCTTGAAGGTCATTGCGCAGATAGCCCGTTCCGGTATCGTTGCCAAGTCCGGAATTATGCTGGGCTTGGGGGAAACGAGAGAAGAGATACTCCAGACCATGGATGATTTGCTTGCCGTCGGGTGCCAGGTGATGACCATCGGGCAGTATTTGCAGCCTACGGCTAAAAATATTGAGGTGAAAGAATATATCCGTCCGGAGGTTTTCGAAGAGTATAAAAACATCGCTCTGGAGAAAGGATTCAGATTTGTGGAGAGCGGTCCGTTGGTGAGGTCTAGCTATCATGCGGAAAGGCATGTCGGAAACAAGCAGAAATCGTTATGAAAATACAGGTCGTTGATTTGGGACTTCGGGGATATCGGGAGGTTTGGGAATTGCAGGAAAAGCTATTGGAAGAGGCGAAGGGGCTGAAACAGCAGAAAGAACCGGTTCAAAGTCGTTTGTTGCTGGTGGAGCATCATCCGGTGTACACGTTGGGGAAAAGCGGTGATGAGGCCAATTTGCTGATTTCTTCCCTTCAGTTGCAGGCAAAGCAGGCGGAATTCATCAAGGTGGACCGGGGGGGAGACATTACTTTTCACGGACCGGGGCAGTTGGTGGTGTATCCGATACTGGATTTGGAGGAGTTGGGGATTGGCGTGAGGGAGTACGTGTATCGCCTTGAAGAGGTGGTTATCCGGACCATTGCCGAATATGGCATCCGGGGCGAACGCTTGGACGGAGCTATCGGTGTGTGGCTTGAGCCTGG
>CAYNXE010000113.1:0-7605 GCA_964400995.1 uncultured Odoribacter sp. | reverse complement strand
ACTTTGTTTGCCAGTACCAGGTTGGCGGCAGCCATTTCCTCCATGACTTCCTGCCTCGGAGCCGTGCGGAAACCTCTTCCCTTGAAGTAGTAGGTGAAGCCGGCAGTCAGACCGCCCAGTCCGTCATTGGGGAATCCGCCCAACACGACCATTTTGTCATTGAATATCATTCCCTGGAACTCGATGTTGGCGTCAAAATGTTCGGACAACCTGAATTTACCTTGTACGCCGCCGTGAATCGTGAAAGATTGCTCCCGTTTTCTCGTCATTCCGCCGACACCGAAGAAAGGAACAATGTCAAATACCCGGTCCGGTTTGTATTTGGCGAAAAAATTAATCAGGCCCAGCATAAAGTCGATGTTCAGGTGCATATAGTGCATGTGAATCATCTGTCGGGCGTCGTAGGTGAAACCGTGCAGGGAACCGCCACCGCCTTGCAACCGTAATCCCCACCAGGGATTGAACATTTTTCCTACGGAGAGTTCTGGCATAAAGGTAATGGTGTTTTTGAATTTGGCTTGGGAGGAATGCTCGGCGACAAAGGCGTTGGCACCGAAATTTGCCGATACGAACCAGTTGTGCCAAAACGGGTTGGCTTCAAATGAAGTCTTGTAGCCCGGAAGACGTTGTTCTATGATGATCTCTTCCACTTGCGTCTGTGCCTGGGTTATTCCGCATAGACCGGCAATCAAAACAATTAACATGAATCCTTTTTTCATAACATTTTCTCGATTAAGTGATTACATTTTTTTATGTGTGCGTCTTTCTTTCGGTCGATGGTTAAAATTTACGGGAATAACGTACTTTGGAGAGTTTGCGTTTCAAAAAAGTGGAGCACGGAGGTGATTTTTATGATTTTTAATCTTTTCTTCTCCAAGATTGCATATTTTTAATACCTTTGACTTCATCTTAGATACGTCAGAGTTTTATTAATATTTGAAACTATGTTGAACATTGCATTGTTTGGTCCTCCGGGAGCGGGAAAAGGTACCCAGGCGAAGCGGATTGTGGAAAAATACAACCTGGTTCACCTGTCCACGGGGGATATGATTCGCAAAGAGATTGCGGAAGAAACGGAATTGGGTAAAATGGCCCGGGACATCATCAACCGGGGAGAGTTGTTGTCGGACGAGTTTGTGGTGAAACTCATCGCCAACAGCATGGCGACTTGCCGGAACGCCAACGGATTTCTGTTCGACGGTTTTCCGCGCACGGTGGCGCAGGCGGAAATTCTCGATGCCATGCTGGAGAAGGAAGGCATGCCTTTGAAGGGACTGATTTGCATTCATGTGCCTTTTGAAGAACTGAAACGTCGGATGCTGGAACGGGCGAAGATTGAGGGAAGAGCGGACGATAACGAGGAGGTGATTGAGAAACGTTTCCGGGAATACAACGACAAAACCGTACACGTGGCAAACCATTACAAGAAAAAGGGATTGCATATCGACATCGAGGGAAATTGTCCAGTGGACGAGGTGTTCAGTTCCATTACCGCCGCTATCGGGAAAATGAATTGAAAAATGAAGATGCGTTAATGCTTGAAGTCGTTGGCGCATCTTGTTTTTTTAATTTTTTGAATAAATAAATAGTGAAAATAATATGAGAAAACTGATTATTGGCTTCTTCTGTATCGCTTGTTTTTTGGTAACAGGGTGTCAAGATGACGATATGGAAGAGTATTATGTGAGGTACACCGCTGTCGCCCAGCCGGGGCGCGAAGTCCATGTGAGCTTTGTCAATGAAACGGGTAAAACTACGAGCATACATGCCGCTATGCCGGACGGGAAGTTTCAATATGCTGTCGGACCTGTCAGGAGAGGTTTTAAAGCGCATCTTAGTGCTACTTACGAAGAGGTGGGAGGGGCAGTGGATTTCCTCAGTGTTGAAGTTGCCGAAGAGGATAGGCCATTTGTGCTGAAAAAATCTTACAGCAATAATACGTTTGATATTATCTATACGATAGAGTAAATGTTGTGGCAGGCATAAAAAATGGACGATTGTCAAATCGTCCATTTTTTTTGTTGCTTCCCTTTTCGTTTTTACTTCAAAAGGCCTTTTCTTCTTAATAATGGTTCGATGGACGGTTCTTTGCCCCGGAATTGTTTGTAAAGTTTCATCGGGTCGTCGGAACCGCCTTGGGTAAGGATGTTTTCATAGAAAAGCCGGGCTTTTTCCGGGTTGAAAACATCGCCTGTCTCCTTGAAAGCGGCAAAGGCGTCGGCATCGAGCACTTCCGCCCAGGTATAAACATAGTAGCCTGCCGAATAACCGCCGTTGAAAATGTGTCCGAAATAAGGACTGCGGTAACGGACGGTAATTTCCGGAATCAGTCCCAGGCGCTTCAATGTTTCTTTTTCAAACTTTTCGGCATCTATGGGTGTGGTGTCCTGAATGGAGTGGTAGGCCATATCCAGCAATGCTGCTGACATGAATTCGGTTACGATGAAGCCTTGGTTGAAAAGGCTGCTTGCCTGCAATTTGTCGATGATTTTCTGCGGTATGGGCTCTCCGGTTTGCCAGTGGCGTGCATATATTTTCAACACTTCCGGTTCGCCTGCCCAGTTTTCCATCACTTGTGAGGGGAGTTCCACGAAATCGCGGGCAACGGAAGTACCTGAAACGCTTGGATAGGTGCATTTCGACAACAGACCGTGCAGGGCGTGTCCGAACTCGTGGAACAAGGTGCAGGCTTCATCGAAAGTAAGCAGGGAAGGGGTGTCACCGGTCGGCTTGGTGAAATTGCATACGTTGGTGATGACCAGAGTGGAGTTCAGCAGTTTGGATTGCGGCCGGTAGGCTTCCATCCAGGCTCCGCTTTCTTTGCTGGCACGGGGAAAATAGTCGGCATAAAGGATGCCGATGTGGTTGCCGTTGGCGTCTTTTACTTCAAAGGCCAGGGCATCCGGATGCGGTACGGGGATATTCTCCAGCTGTGTGAAAGTCACCCCATACAGCTTGTTGGCTACGTAGAATGCCCCTTCGCGCACTTTCTCCAGCGGGAAATATTGGCTGATTTCCGTTTCGTCCAGTCCGTATTTTTCTTTTTTCAGCTTTTCGCTGTAATAACGCCAGTCCCAGGGTGCCAGCTTGAACTTGCCGCCGGTGCGGTAGATGAGCTTTTGCAACTCGGCAGCTTCCGCCTTGGCGTTTGGCAGTGCGGCTTTCCAGATTTGATTGCAGAGGGTGTACACGTTTTCCGGTTTCTTTGCCATGTTGTCGTCGATGACATAAGAAGCGTAGTCGGTATAGCCCAGCAATTGGGCTTTTTTCGCCCGCAAGGATACCATTTTGCTGATGTTCTCCCAGTTGTTGCTGGCATTAGGGTTGCTTCCCCGGTTGATATAGGCCTTGTAAATCTGTTCGCGTAAATTGCGGTTGTCGGCATATTGCAGGAAGGGGATGATGCTCGGATTGTGGAGCGTGAACACCCATTTGCCTTCCATGCCCGCTTCCTTGGCGGTTTCGGCGGCTGCGCTGATGACTCCTGCGGGCAGACCGCTCAGGTCTTTTTCATTGTCAATGACCAACCGGTAAGCGTTGGTCTCTTTCAATTGATTGTCTCCGAATTTGAGGCTCAATACCGCCAGTTCTCCGTTGATTTGTTTCAATTTTTCCTTGTCTTCAGGGGAGAGGTTGGCTCCGCCACGGACAAAGGAGTTGTAGTATTGTTTCAACACCATTTGCTGTTCGGTGGTGAGGTTTTCTTTATCCTGTGCATCATACACCGCTTTCACTCGTTTGAACAGTTGGTCGTTGAGGTAAATGGCATCGGAATTGGCGGAAAGTTCCGGAGCGATTTCCTCGGCGATGGCGTTGATGGAATCGGTGGTATTGGCAGCTTGCTGGTTCATGAAAATATAGTTCACCCGGGCAAGCAGTTGGCCGGATTTCTCCAAAGCCTCGATTGTATTGGCAAAAGTCGGCTTCTCCCGGTTGCTGGCAATGGCTTCGATTTCCGCCTGCTGCTGTTTGATGCCTTCCCGAAAGGCAGGCAAATAGTGTGCATCCCGTATTTTGTCGAACGGCGGCACCTCGAAAGGAGTGTCGAACCGGCCAAGCAACGGATTCTCGGCGGTGTTGTTTTGCTGGCAGGATTGTATGACCATGCCTGCAAAACAGATGAGGTAGGTGATTTTTTTCATCGTGGTATTTATTAGTATTAATTGCTTCCCAAAGGTATATTTTTTTTCAAATAGATTTGCGCATATAAAAAAAATGTGTTTTCTTTGCACTCTGTTTGGAAAGCGTTTATAAAAATTACTGAGAGATGTCAATAATTTGTCAAATAACCGGAAAAAGAGCAATGGGTGGTAATCACGTATCTCACTCTAAGAGAAGAGTAAAGAGAACGTTCTCAATCAACCTGTTCAAGAGAAATTTTTATTGGCCAGAAGAGGAAAGATGGATTCGCCTGAATGTTTCCGCTGACGGTCTTCGCCTGATTAATAAAAAAGGTTTGAGCGCATGCTTGAAAGATGCAGTCGCTGCCGGATTAATTAAAACTATTTAAAATCAGAGACAATGGCAAAGAAAGCTAAAGGAAATAGGGTACAGGTGATTCTGGAATGTACGGAACAGAAAGAATCAGGCGTGCCGGGAATGTCTCGGTATATTACCACTAAAAACAGAAAGAACACTCCCGAAAGATTGGAACTGAAAAAGTACAATCCTTATTTGAAAAGAGTTACGTTACACCGTGATATAAAATAATTGAACTATGGCAAAGAAAACCGTTGCAACATTGAAGACCGGAGACGGTCGTGGTTATGCGAAAGTAATCAAAATGGTGAAGTCTCCGAAAAGTGGTGCCTATACGTTCAAGGAACAAATGGTGACTACTGATCAGGTAAAAGAAGTTCTGAAAAAATAAGAACTTACCGATAAGCTATAAGAATAGGACGGAATTTTTCCGTCCTATTTTATTTTGCTGACATTGTCATATAGTGCGTTTTATAAACTGGTTTTTGTGTAGAATAGTGCGTTTTGAAAATCAATTTTGTGTAAAATAGTGCGTTCTGAATATTTGTTTTGTGTAAAATAGTGCGTTTTAAGAATCGATTTTGTGTAAAATAGTGCGTTTTAGAAAATTGTTTGCTATATTTGTATCCAATAAAACATCCTTATGGACAAGAGAATACTTGAAACAATACTTGTAGACCAGGCGGAGGAGTTGGCTCTTAAACGGAATTTACGTTTCTGTCAGCGCAGGGAGGAAGACCAGATTGACCTGAAAAGCACTCAGGCGCAAGTTGTGATTGGTGTAAGGCGTAGCGGAAAATCCACATTGTGCCGTAATGCGTTGACCCGAAAAGGAGTGAATTTTGCTTATGTCAATTTTGACGATGAGCGTCTTGTACACCTTACCGGGGAGGACCTTAATGACGTATTGGAGGTGCTTTATAAGATAAACGGTGATTTCAATTATCTCTTCATAGATGAGATACAAAATATACCTGAATGGTACTTGTTCGTGAATCGGCTTTTGCGTAAGCAAATGCACGTCATCATAACCGGTTCAAATGCAAAACTTCTCAGCGGAGAACTTGCAACGCACCTTACGGGACGTCATCATTCCATAGCTCTCTATCCGTTCTCCTTTGCTGAATACTGCGATGTAAAGGAGGTAGATGTCAACTCAAGGACGACAAAGGCTATTGCTGAACGGAGAGCGGCATTCGACGACTATATGCGTCAGGGTGGATTTCCAGAACTCCAGTTCGTCGGCAATGAGAAGGATTATATTGACGGTTTGGTCAATAATATACTGAAACGCGATATAGAGCAACGTTTCAAGGTGTTTCATACTTCGGCATTTGAACAGATGTCGCATCATTTGCTTAATGTGGCTCCGGCTGTTGTAGTGGAGAAAACCTTGCAGGAAACATTCGGTTTTAAGTCCCGGCATACGGCTAAGAATTATTTGAGTTATCTCAAGCAGGCGTACCTGGTGGTGGGGTTACGCAAGTATTCTCCTAAAAGCAGGATGAGAGTAGTCGGAGAGAAGATATATCCGATAGATGTTGCCCTTATGAATAAAAGGGAAAATGCCTTTGCCGGAGAAAATCTTGGTTGGCGTCTGGAAACGATTGTTTATTTGGATTTGTTACATCGATACAAGAATCAAGGGATGGACATATATTATTACAGCGATAGGTCCGGTGAATGTGATTTTGTGGTTTGCGACGGGCGTAAGACCATACTTGCCGTTCAGGTATCTTATGATATTTCATCGCCCAAGACAAAGAAGCGTGAGATTGCAGGATTGCTGATGGCGGCAAGGAAAACCGGATGCGATAATCTGCTTTTATTGACTGACCATAGCGATGAAGATATAATTCAGGACGGGTATCATATCGCTATCCGCCCGGTGTTTGACTATGTGTTGAGACCATAACGGATTCAATAGACACGATTCAATCTCTATATTACCCCTGGGGATATGCCTGGTGATTATCGCTGTTTGAGCATCAGACGTGATGCGCCCTGACGCACTTTGTTCAGCAGTAACGGATTCATATTTTTATGGTTGTTCAGAAAACGAGTTACACGTTCTGCGGCTTCTTTTGACCGATAACTGCCCAAAAGCGAAGCCGCCCAGTTGGCGGGGAAGAAGATGTCTCCGGTAGCCTGTATCTCAGGAAGCATTTCCAGGGCGGGGACGAGATAGCGCACGCTACGGTCGTGGCGTGAAGGATGATTGAGCAGGGAGAGCAGATTGAGCGTCCACGGCTCGACCAGCCGGTTGGCGGGGGCTGAAAGCGACTCGAAAAGGGTATCCAAAGCCAGCGTGTCGCAGACTGTGGCACGACTGACAAAATCAAATTTGCGCAGACGGTCGCCACCGGCGATTCGGTTGCGTTGGGTGGCAATGATGCTACTGGATTTTTCGGGTAGGGCAATCGCAAGTTGGAGTGCCAACTCGTTGAAATCGTCTTTGCCGAGAAGCGGTGAGTTTCCTTTTTCCCACATATCGTAAAGCAATCCTATGATGCGGGGTGAGCGGGCTGTGGCAATCAGTTTCCTGATTACCAACGTCTTTCCCTGGTTGGAGGGGTGGAAGTCGGCAATTTCTGATAACCGTTGTTCGTACATTGCGGCGTTATCGGCGGGAAGGTCAAGCAGTGCCGAACCGACATATCGGGTCAATGCCGAGAGCATTTGACTGTCGGTGTTGTTGGCAATGGAGTTGATCAGAAAATCAAGCCAGTCGGGTGTCGTGATGTTTCCGGCAAGATAGTTTTCGTTGAGCATCATCAGGGTTGCGAGTCGTCCCACGGGAGGCAAACCTGCAACAATCCCATCGGCCTGCAGGGCATCTGTCATAGTCTGCGCCAGATTGCCGGCGGAGGTGGTCAGGAGACCGTAAGCACGGCCGTCGGCTGTGGGAAGAATCAACAAAGAATCCGAGCGGAGGGGGATAGGAACCTCTACCTTGTCCGTTGTCCCGTCAAACATAATGGTGAGCGTTTCGGTCGTCTTGCCGTGACCGATCACGACTTCAAACGTCTGGGGCCATACGATGCCTCTTCCCCGCGGGTCGCTTTGAGTGACAATCAATTTGCCGTGACGGACGGAAAAATCAATTCGAGGCATTCCTTCCTCATA
>CAYNXE010000112.1:0-7614 GCA_964400995.1 uncultured Odoribacter sp. | reverse complement strand
AAAGACATATTGTCCTCCCAATCCGCGGAATGCCGGGAATTTCATCCCCCCGTAGTTCACAATCCAAATTTGGAAGCCATAATAATCCAAAGCGCCGTCACCGAATTCATTTTCCAGATAAGCGGCAGGCGTGACGGCTTCCCGAAGATATGCCTCGGATATTACCTGTTTTCCGTTCCAATTGCCGTTGTTCATGACCAAGCGGGCGACATGCGCCAAATCCCTTGCCGTGGTGTTGAAACAGCAATAGGTCTTTTCATCTCCGCCCTCCCGGTCGAGGTTCCACAACGCATCGTTGCAAGCTCCTATCGGCTGCCAAAGTTTCCGGGCGGCATAATCGCTGATGGTCTGCGCCTCTCCTTCCTTGCCTCCCCTTGCCAAAGCCGCCTCTATCACAAAGGCGAGCAACTGCGTGTCTCCGCTTTTATAGGAATATTTCTTGCCCGGCTCCTCCACGACTTTCAAGTTCATCACCAGTTCCCGGATGTGATCCCCGTAATACGCCTGGGTCGTCTTGGAGAAAAGCGAGGAATAAGCCTCGTCCCAGTCCAAGCCCGAACTCATCGTCAAGAGATTACGAACCGTAACCCGGTCACCGCCCTGAAATTCAGGCAGGTATTTGCCGACCTTGTCGTCCAGGCTCTCGATGTATCCCTCGTCATAGGCAATTCCCGCCAAGAGCCCCACGATGCTTTTGGTGGCGGAAAAGATATTGGCCAGGGATTGAGGCGTCCAACCCTCCCGATATTCCTCATACAGCACGCTGTCCTGCCGGATGACCAGATAAGCCACCGTGCCGTATTGCTGCAAATAGGCGTTCTCCTCCGCCGTCATTTCGTAAGTGTTGTATTCTCGGGACAAGGGAAAATCCCAGCAGGTATCGGCTTTCGCCACCCTGTTCGACGGAAAGAGGTAGGTATCCGTGATGTCCGGAAGCCAGTGTATCAGAGCCTCCCTCACATAGACCGGTGCGCACAAAAAAAACAAAGCAATCACCACCAGTATCGCCGAGCTGATTTTTATTCCCTTTTTCTTCATTGCCATTTGGTATTATGTTTTTCCGTCATGAACTTCATGCTTTGCTCAGGCAGCATCCGTTCTTGCAGCCTGTCCCCGCAGGCTTACCGCCGTTCTTCGCAACGCCGGAGGTCCTCCGTCGTTAAACGTTCCGGCAGAAATTTTGTGACATCCCCGCCGTTCATATAAATGTTGCGCACAATCGTCGAACTGACAAACGTATGCGCCGTGGAAGTCAGGATGAACACGGTTTCAATCCGGTCTTCCATGGCACGATTCGCCTGTCCGATAGCCCGTTCATACTCAAAATCCGCTGCGGTCCTCAATCCCCGGATGATGATGTGCGCATTCACTTTTTCGCAAAAATCCACGGTCAGTCCGGAAAAAGGCTCCACGCTGACCCGGTCCGTATCCTCAAACGCCTTTTGTATCAACTTTATCCGGCAATCCGTACTCAAAAATTCTTTCTTCACCGGATTGACCCCCACCGCGATCACGATTCTGTCGAACAATTTCAATCCGCGCCGGACAATTTCTTCGTGTCCTATCGTAAAAGGGTCGAACGACCCCGGGAAAACGGCAATTCTTTCCATAACAGTTTTTTACTGAAGAGCGAAAACAAAAGTCCGAAAACCACTCTTTTCCCCCGCTTCCGACTCTTCGATATGCGTTGCAAACATAGCGAAACTAACATTAGGATTGAAAAAAAACGTCGAAAATCTTACCATTCGGTTACGGATTTAAAGTAAATCTTGCTTTTTACAAACAATTAATGACTTTTTTCTACAATTTATCATGATTTTATTCGTTCATGTCATTTTAATTTAATACGTTTGCATTACAAAATCACAAAACCAAACACAATTAGCCATGGCACAAAAACTTTTAATCAGAGACCTTACCCTCAGAGACGGCCAGCAGTCTTCATTCGCCACACGAATGACTCAGCAGCAGATTGACAGAGTATTGCCCTTTTACAAAGATGCCAACTTCTACGCAATGGAAGTCTGGGGAGGCGCAGTTCCGGATTCGGTGATGCGCTACCTAAATGAAAATCCCTGGGACAGACTGGAGAAAATCAAGGCGGCAGTCGGAAATGTTTCCAAATTGACCGCCCTGTCACGCGGACGCAACCTGTTCGGCTATGCTCCCTACACAGACGAAATCATTGAAGGATTCTGCCGGAATTCCATTGAATCCGGACTCGGAATCATGCGCATATTCGACGCCCTGAATGACGTCAATAACGTAAAATCAACCATCAAATACGTAAAGAAATACAACGGTATCGCCGACTGCGCGGTTTGCTATACCATTGACCCGAAATATCCGAAGCTCGGTTTCTTCGACAAACTGAAAGGCAAGAAGAACCCGGCTCCCGTATTCACCAATGAATACTTTTTGGACACAGCCAAGCAATTGGCTGCCCTCGGAGCCGATATGGTGACCATCAAGGACATGAGCGGACTGATTCAACCGTCCAGAATTGCGGAATTAATTCCATTATTCAAGCAGAACCTGTCCATTCCGGTCGATTTCCACACGCATTGTACTCCGGGCTACGGTTTGGGCGCCGTCATGATGGCCATAGTCAAGGGAGTGGACATCGTCGACACCAACATCTGGAACTTTGCAGGAGGCACCGGTGCCCCCGCCATTGAACTGATTTACATCTTCTGCCAGAAATTGGGCGTGGAACTGGATGTCAACATGGAAGCGGTTGCCAAAATCAACAAAGAGCTGTACAACATCCGCAAGGAACTGGAAGCAGTGGATGCCAGCAAGCAATTCCCGAATCCGTTCAACCCGCTGACCGACACCCTGCCGGAAAATATCGACAAGGAATTCGACAAGGCCATCGCAGCAGCCCAGGCAAACAACGAAGAAGCCCTGCTCAATGCCTGTCACGCCATTGAAGCCTACTTCAATTTCCCGAAACCGAACGAACTGGTGAAGAAAGCGGAAGTGCCCGGAGGTATGTACAGCAACATGGTTGCCCAGTTGAAGCAACTGAACTCCATGGATATTTTGGAGAAAGCCATGGAACTGATTCCGACCGTCCGCCTTGCCGCCGGTCTGCCGCCGTTGGTTACGCCTACCAGCCAGATTGTCGGAGCACAGGCGGTGAACTGCGCACTGGACATCAAAGCCGGCAAACCGATGTACAGCAACGTTTCCAACCAGTTTGTGAACCTGGTGAAAGGCGAATATGGCAAGACGCCGGTTCCGGTAAATCCGGAATTCCGCCTGAAGATTGCCGGCACGCGCGAGGAAACGCCTTACGATACGAGCAAGTACCAGATGCAGCCCAATCCGGAATTGCCGGAAGCAGGAGGCGTTAAACTGGCTGCCAATGAAAAAGAGGTGTTGCTGCTCGAATTGTTCCCGCAAGTAGCCAAAAACTTCCTGACCAACCAGAAGGTTGCCGCCTACCAGGCTCAACACAAGGAAGAGGAACCGCAGGCAGCGACAGCGGTTGCCGAAGAGACACAAGCCGCACCGATTACCGGAAAAACCGTCAAGGCTCCCATGCCGGGAAGCGTCCTGAGGTTTATGGTTAAACCGGGTGACACCGTGTCCAAGGGACAGACCGTTTTCGTACTGGAAGCCATGAAAATGGAAAACAGCATCGCTTCCGACTACGCAGGAACTGTTAAACGCCTGCTGGTGAAGGAAGGAACCACGGTTCAGGCTGATGCGCCGATTATCGAAATCGAAGCGTAAACAACCGCTGACTCAAAATAAAAAGCAGGGTTCCGGAATGGAATCCTGCTTTTTTATGTCATCGTTTTCAATCAATGTTCTTTTAGCACAATCGGGAAGCTGACCTGTTCATCGCTTTCCGCCAGCATTGCCCCCAGTTCCTCCCCTTCCTTCAATCGGAGGTTGATGTTGTTCACCCGGGCAAACTGATGACCGCCGTGAAAATCCTCGTACCGCTCGTCCAGCAGTTCGTCAAACCGTTCCGCCCTTTCCTCCTTCGTCATGTTCTCCCATTCTCCCTCTTCCTCCTGCAAAATATCCAAAATAAACTCCGCCGCCCAACTACCCAGTTCCTTCTCCTTGTTCCAATCCGGCTCGTAGCGGTTCAACGCCGCAAAGAGTTCCTGCAAGTAAACCGTATCGCCCCAATCCTGATAGACCTGGAGCACATCCGCATTATCGGCATAGTCTGCCGCCAGCCGTTCCAATTCCGTTTTGTCCATATCTTATGATTTCCGTAAACATCCATTGATTCATGCAACCAAAAATAATCAAAAAAACAAAACCGGCGGATTCATCGTTAAAAATTTTCAATAACATTCCGGAACCTCCCAACGTAGTAAATAAAAATCCCGCTTTTACAGTTGGATTTTTTATTTTATTTTTGCGAAAAATATTCATTTCTCATTTATACACTTATGGTCATAGACAGCAGCAACATATTGCTCATCGGAGCCATTCTCCTATTTTTCAGTATTATTGCAAGCAAGGCAGGATTCCGGTTCGGACTCCCCGTTCTTCTTTTGTTCCTGGGGGTCGGCATGCTTTTCGGCAACGACGGACTGGGACTCCAGTTCAACAATCCCCAAAGCGCCCAGTTCATCGGTATGATTGCCTTGAGCATCATCTTGTTTTCGGGCGGTATGGACACCAAATACACGGAAATCAAACCCATTGCGGGGCAAGGTATCCTGCTCGCCACCTTGGGTGTGGCGCTGACCACGGCAGCCACCGGAGGTTTCATCTACTGGATTTCCGGCATCGTTCCGAACTTTGCGACGCTAACGCTCACGGAATCCCTGCTGATGGCAGCCGTCATGTCCTCCACGGACTCGGCATCGGTATTCTCCATATTAAGAAGCAAGAAACAGGGACTGAAAGAACAGCTCCGCCCCATGCTCGAGCTGGAGAGCGGAAGTAACGATCCCATGGCCTATATGCTGACGCTGTTGCTCATCCAAATCATCCAGACGCCCGCCGGCGAAACCAATCTGTGGTTTTCCTTTCTCATGTTCATCGTGCAAATGAGCGTCGGAGCCCTGGCAGGCTTCCTGCTGGGCAAATCAGCCGTATGGATGATGAACAAATTGAACGTGGACAACCATTCCCTGTACCCGATTCTGCTGTTGACCTATATATTTTTCATATTCTCGGCAACGGAACTGATCAAAGGCAACGGTTATCTTGCCGTGTACATCGCCGGTCTGGTTGTCGGCAACAACAAGATACCGCACAAGAAAAGCGTGACCACCTTTCTGGACGGGTTGACCTGGCTGTTCCAGATTGTCATGTTCCTCACGCTGGGATTATTGGTGAATCCCAGCGACCTGTTGCCCGTTGCAGGCTTGGGACTGCTGGTCGGCGTCTTCATGATTCTGTGCGCCCGTCCGCTCAGCGTATTCTTCTGCCTGCTTCCTTTCCGGCGCATGAGCGCAAAAGCCAAGCTATATGTATCATGGGTGGGATTGAGGGGTGCCGTACCGATTATCTTTGCCACCTATCCCCTGATAGCGGAAATCGAATCCGCCCCTTTGATTTTCAACGTCGTTTTCTTCATCACGATTGTTTCCCTGCTCACGCAAGGAACCACCGTCAGCTTCATGGCAAAACTGCTCGGCTTGTCTGAAAAAGAGAAACAGCAGGGCAATAATTTCGGCATGGAACTGCCCGAAGAAATCAAATCGGCGATGTCCGAAATCGAAATCTCCGAAAAACTCCTGTCCAACGGAAATCTCCTGATGAATCTCGCCCTGCCGGACAATACGCTGGTGGTCATGGTAAAACGCGACAACAATTTCTTCGTTCCCCGGGGAAATACCCAATTGACCATAGGCGACAAATTGCTGGTGATTACGGACAAGGATGAAGAGCTCAGGCATACTTACGAGCAATTAGGAATCGAGGACTACCTGTTCCAGAAAAACGGGTAGCCCCTTTCCCGCATTCGCTTGCTATTTCTGCGGTCTCTCTATTTTCAATTGATAGTCGGAACTGAAATTGACAATGTAAAATCCGTAATTTTCCTTTCCAAGTTCCTCGGACATCTGGCGGAAATAGAATTTGGTGCAGCCCACGGTACGCCTGTAATTTTTCAAGGCATCCAAGGCATGTCCCCGATATTTTGCCACCAACTCGATGAAATAGATACCCATATCGAACGCCTTGAACACCAGCGTTCCCGGTTCCGTGTAAAAATACTTCCGGTATTTCGCCGCCATATCCTTCGCTTCATTCGACTGGTAGTCCACGTAACTGTGGGTAAACAGCTTGGTATTCAACTTAAAAAAGGTCTCGTGGTCGATAGAAGAGAAAGTCTGCCACTCCGGCAAGCCAAGCACGGTAATCTGGTATCCGTCGGTCAACGCCGAAAGCAAAGGCAGCACCTTGCTGACTTCCGCTTCCTTGGCAACGGGCAGGACGATGATATTTTCCTGGTCGGACGACAATAATGTCCTCAACGTATCCAACGGATTCTGCTCCATCTCCCAGCCAAAATCATGCACTCCGTCCAGGGCAGCCACCTGTCTGCCGAAACGTTTCTTTTCCTCCACGTCGGAATCTTCCAATCCCAGCAGATTGATATACAAGATATTCGACTCCTCTTTCCGTTCATCCAACCAATCCAGCATCTGTTCCGCCAAGACGCTGAAAGAAGCGTTCACCTGGATGAAATTCGGATATTCCGCCAGATTCTCGCTCCGGGAAGAAAGCGGATAGACCAGCGGAATGCTTTTGTCGCTCAACTGATCCGACATGGCCCGGTAAATGGAGGCGTAAACAGGACCGATAATCAAATCCGGATGCAAGCGGTTGATTTCCTCCGAAATCCAGTAAACATTCTCGCTCTTGCGTTCGGAATCAAAAACGTGCAAATCGATTCGATAGCCCAAGTTTTTCAGACTGTCCACGGCGAGCAATATGCCCTCGTAAAAACCGACAAACATCTCCGAGCGGGAAGAAAGACCTCCCGGCTGAAGTTTCACCGTATCCTGATACAACGGGTAATCCCCTGCGGAAAACGGAAGCACCAAGGCAACTTTCACCAAGGCATCGGCAGAGAGCGGTGATTCCGGAATCACCATTTCTTCGTCGCTTCTCTGCTCATAGGCAGGAACCGGCAAAGTATCCCGCACGACTTTCTTTTCCGCCAACCGCTCTTTTTCAATCTTTTGCTCCTGCTTCCGTGATGACCGTTTCCCGTTTTCCGCAACGACCGTTCCTGTCCCATCCGTTTCTGCCGCATCCGGCTCCTGACGGACGATTTCATTCAAAGGCAACTTGACCACGGCTCCCACCGACAAAGGCCGGTCCTCGTATTCGCTGTTCAATTTCAGCAATTTTTTGGGCGCAATGTGATAAAGCCGGGCAATGGAATACATCGTTTCCCCTTGCTGTACCCGATGGTAGTAATATTTCTCATCCTGCTGCACAAAAGGCTCGACATAAGGGATTCTCAAAACTTCATACAGGCTCAGCACATCATCCTTTTTCCCGTTCAAAGCCTTTACCTCCTCCACGCTCGTTCCGTAAACCCGGCAAATGGAGTACAATGTCTGCCCCGCCAATACGGTGTGCAGGTAATAACTTTTTCCCCGAAGCACGACAATATCCGTA
>CAYNXE010000111.1:5859-7639 GCA_964400995.1 uncultured Odoribacter sp. | reverse complement strand
TAGGCACATCAATTTTAAAATTCTATTGGTTTTTCTTTGTTATAATCAGAACGTTTTCTTCATCAAAACAGTAGGATATGGGATTGACACGTGAGATCAATCTGATGATTTCCTCTAAAGGTTCGTTACGTATCGTAAAAGTGTACCTGTATTTATCCCTCAAATCATCGTCCAGATTTATTTTTATATTATACCATTTAGAAAGATAATGACAGACATCTCCCAAAGATTGATTGGAAAGCTGGAGCATCTTATTCGCCCATAATTTCTCAAACGCAACATCCCCGGAGGTTATATCCAATTGGCAACTCTTTTTATTATATGTTGCAATATCACCCGGTTTCAGAAAGCGATTTTCCTTGGCAGTCTCCAAAGAGATCGACCCCTCGACCAAACTTATTCGGCTTTCGAGAGCCTCCTCACGAGAATCGACATTAAATTTTGTCCCATGTACGATGATCCGCATCCCAGCAGTTTGAACCCAAAAAGGTTTCTGCTCATCCCGGGCAACTTCAAAATAGGCCTCCCCGGAGACAGACACCATACGATTATAAAGCTGAAAATCATTTCCATAAGTCAACGTCGTATTGTCATGCAACCAAACCTCAGTTCCATCAGGCAGCATCACTTTTGATTTACCGCTCATGCAAGTATATACTTGTTCCATCTTGAAATTTCGCTCGCTATGGCTTCCCCAATAATAGGATATTCCGACAGATGTCATTAAAACGACACACGCCACCGCGGCATAACGGTACAGACGTTGTATCGCAATCGTTTTCCGTGGCGGGACTATTTCCCTGGTCTTATTCATTCTGTTTAAAAGTTCTTTCCAGTAATACTTCTTGTCTGGAGTGTAGCCGATGGACTTCTCCTGAATTTTCCGCCACAGAATATTTAAATCTTCCAATATCACCTGATGTGCGGGATTTTCCGCCCAATGCCTTAACTTTTCACTATCCTCCTCTGATATTTCTTGCCTGAATTTTGCAATGATCAGGTCCCAAGGAATGTTTGTTGGTTTCATGTTGAATGTATTTCACGCTTCATATTATATGACACCAAAAATGAAGTCAACCCTTATTCGAAATCCTATTTTTTACTAAAATCCTCAATGCCGGATACTTCCAGACATTGAGGAAATCAACAAAACTGGATTTATAGACAAATTGAATTTGAAATGAGCTTCTCACTGTTTGAATACCACTTTATCTGAAAGGGACATGGTTTGCACGCCATTATTTTTAAGTTCAAACACCACGACTTCGTTCTCACCTTTCACCAAAACCTCTGCCGGAATTTGTATGGACTGTTGAGGATACTCCTCCCAGTAGGTTCCCATGTATGTGCCGTTTATCCATACTTCGCCCATCCCCCAACCGGAGACGTTCAGCTGGGTTTCACGCAAAGTTTCAAGCGAGAACCTGCCCTTATAGAAACAGGGCTTTTCCGTGGGAATTATCGGGGTGAAGTTCAGCCGGTTTATTTCACAATCTTTAATTTGCAACGGTATCATATTCCAGTCCTCAATCTCCTCTTCGTTAAAAGTTACTGTTCCAAACAATCCTTTTGAATTATCCAGGATTTCCGGTCCATAGGTAATGCGTCCTATGTTTTCCACATAGATTTGCAACAAATGCCTGCCGGGTGACAATTGAAAAGACAAATCTTTCTTTTCATCGGTCAACCCGCCTTGCAAACGAGTGTCAATATATACCGCCGCATAATCACGGACATTTTCCACGGATAATATTCCAGCCACCGCCGTTACGGTTATTTC
>CAYNXE010000111.1:0-5849 GCA_964400995.1 uncultured Odoribacter sp. | reverse complement strand
CATCGTCCATACCCAAATCATTCATGGACAAAACGGTTGACGATTCTTGGTTTTCTCCATATACTTGTTCCAACGAGGCAATCTCCGTCATCCGTATCTCTTGTGAAAAAACGGATGAAATCCGCAAGACTAAAAACAGAAAGAACAAGATGCAATTATGCAGGAAGCTCATATTATTTCATCATAAAAGATTCCACAAACGATTCATCGATTTCCACCTCCGGATTGAAATCTTCACTTTTTACATAGTCATCGATACTCCGCAACAACTGAAGGCTTGCCGGACGATTTTCCATGTCTTTCTGGGTATCCATAGCCAAAACCAATAATTTGCCACCGTTTACCCTGGCTTCAAAACCAATGCCCAGTTTATGATTGCTGTCATAAGAATCGATTGTCTGGATGAACGGCCGGAATTCATCCGGAGTATCCACCATTTTAATGACCTTGGCATTTGTCAAGATGTCCCACCATTGCCAATCAAGATGCTTTTCGGTGATAAATTCATTAAAAACAGGATGTTCGGCATGAATCAAACAGCCCAAGGTCATTGGTGCCCATTTGAACATGATGGGATTCCAGAAATGATTATGGAAAACGGAACGACGCCCCTTAACTTTGTTCGGCTGCGGTATAAGCACCACTTTTTTCCCGGCCTTCAAGTGACTCTTGGCTTTTTCGTCATAAACCTTGGTATACAACACTTCCTCTGTGGAAACCAACCACTCTTTATGCCGTGGATACACCCAAATGTCCCAACTATTTTCGATGTCTTTATTTACCGTTAATTTTACCGTTAATTTTTGCGCCTGGTTATTTGCCGGCAAACCATAGCTGAATGTTCCTACTGGAAACACACCATGATTACCGATTCCACCTCCTTTTAAATGACCTGATTTCAAGATTTTTCCTTCCGCATCCGTAATCTGCCACTTCACTGCAGCGTTTTTCAGCGAAGTGGTGCTGTAATTATAAACCTCCGCATTGCCGGTGAAAATTTCGTCATCATAATAAACACGTTTTTTGAAACGCAATAAAGCTACTGTCGGAGCACAGAATTTTCTGAAATTTTCAGGGGTAATGAGACCTTTTGAATTCCAAAAAGGATCCAGAACACCCACAGGTGAATATCCTTGTTCGGGCAAATCATTGATGGACAACAACTGGAAACCGGCAGACGTGGAAGTACGTAATTGCGCCTCAATGACATCCTTATATTCCAACACCGTTTGCGCCCCTGAAACCTTAGCAAAGTCATCGGCAAGGTCAAGCATACCGTTTTGAGCCAACGACTCCTGAAAAATCTCGAAGTTGCGTGCTTCCACAGGACAATCTTTGTACAAGGCTATTTCTTTGAAATCAGGATAAGCGCATCGCTGCCCCGTTTCATGTGAAATGACAGGAACGTCGATATCAGTTCCTTGCTTTATATCCCAATCCGTAAAAGGCTTCCCGTCGTACACCGTCGCACCTCCCTTCGGAGTTTGATGGGTAATATAAAATTGATCGGATTGGACGCGTTTGCGAGCTGTCGAACCACTGAATAGCCTGCGGTCATCATTCTCACGTCCCATACGGGTCAACTCTTCCACAAAATCGAAATCACCGCTTATCTCATTCCCATTGCAGAACAGAATAAACGAGGGATGATTGCCGTATTCCTTTAATATGCCTTTCAATTCACGTCGGAAAAAATTGAAACGCGGCTCGCTATCATTTTCTCCGTCTTTTCCCCACATGGGCATTTCCACTTCCAGGTATATCCCCAACTTATCCGCCATGCGAAAAGCCGCCTTGGATGGACACCAGGAATGAAAACGCATATGATTCATGCCATGGTTCTTCAATATCGTGAAAACACGTTCCCAAGAAGCGTCATCTACCGGAGCATAACCGGTTTTGGGAAATACGGCATTCTCCACCGTTCCTCTCAAATGAATGGGACTATCATTCACCAGAATGTGATTTTTTCCCTGCCGCACTTCCCTCATGCCAAAAGTGGTTGATTTTTCGTGTTGATAACTATTTTTGTCATCGTTCGTTTGCAAAGAACACAGAACCGTGTATAAGTTTGGATGAAATTCATCCCACAATCCTATATTTTTAGCCAACTGGATTTCTCCTTCAAAATCAATCACCGCCCCCGCGCCATGGACAGGCAATTCCTTGTGTAATTCATATTGTTCGCCCGATATGGTGAATACGGCTTTTCCGGTAATTTCTTTTTGGGTATGATTTTTGATTTTCATTTTGATTTTTACCGCTTTGCGAACCACATCGGGATATAATTGCATATCTTCCACATACACAGGATCCACAGCAACAAGTTTCATCTCTCCCAAAATTCCGTTCCAGTTTATTTGGGAAAATTCAGTATGCGCATGGTTCCATTTATGCATATCGTATTGATAGCGATTGTCTATACAAATGGTTATGAGATGCTTCGTGCCCGGTTTGAGAAAATCCGTCAGTTCATGATTATGAGGTACGCTGATATAATCTATTTTACTGACCTCTTTTGTATCTACATAGATAGAGCTAAGCCAATGTGTCCTTTCAAAATACATGAAAATACGCATCCCCTTCCATTCTGCCGGAATGCTCATTTCACGCTGATACCAGGCAGGACCCATATATTCATATTTACGTGTCAAGCGGTCCAGATGACGATAGGGAGATTTATAACCTATCCGATAATCATCCGTGATACCGGGCAGCACAATGGTGTCCTGAAGCCTGTGCATATAGCGGACATCCAAAGAACCGCGTCTAAAGTCCATAAAATCAGTTTGGAATCCCCAGGTGCCAGACAGATCAATTTCCTGTGTTTGTGCACTGGCATGGACGGAAGGCATGAATGCCAAAACAACAAAAATTGATTGAAAAAGTTTGTGTTTCATTAGGTTCTTTTATTCGTTTATATCCTAATGACACAAAAAAGACGTCCAACCCTTAGCCACAGGTTATTTCAAAATAAAAATATGATTGTTTTTATTATTTATTAACAACTTCTCCCCTATCGCTTTTTACCGAACATGCCCTTGAACACCCGCCACCCCACTTCTCCCATCCAGCGATAGACAATAGGACGAACGATTTGCCAGAGCAAGTATCCCCAGGAATGGGGCAGCATTCCCGAATCGTCTTTTTGCCCGGCATGGTTTTTCCGCCCCGGCATAAACATCGAAACGACTCCGGAAAGTAGCAAATGCCCGGCATTGGAACGGACGTATTGCCAATCGCCTTTAATCTGCTCTTCCGTCTCCCGGCACTGAAGCCGAAGCTGCCGTTTCTCCGCCAAAAGCCGCCCGAGCGGAGTCTGCTGCCCGAGTTTTTTCTTCGTCATCATCTTCCTCGTCATCGTTTTGCAAAGCCTTTACAAAAACATTGGTCAGACACCTGCGTATGCTCTCCCTTGCCCATACAAAAAGAAGGCTCAACAGCAAATACAGCCCGCCGACCAGTAAAAACCCCAAGGCAACGCTTCCCAATACATCCCCGAGAAAGAAGCCCAAGGCAAAAAACAAAAACAAAATCGTGAAAAAAGCAAACAACGTCAGGATTAATCCAAAAGAGAGAGCCGACAGCAAACCCGCCGCTCTCTCAATGGCTATCAATTTCCACAATCGCAATTTTAATCCGGCATAGGTGAAAACTTCCTTTTTCAGCTCAGTGAACACCTTGTCTGCATTGTTCTCCATTCGACCACGGATTAGTTTTCAAACTCATTTCCCTTTGGCCTGCTCGGCAGCTTCCGCATCATTGCGCGCCTTTTCCTCCATCGTCTGGCGAATATCTTCGGCTTTCTGCGAAAACCGGTCGGCAGACGAAGCCACTCTGCTTCCCGCCTCGTCAGCCCATTGCTGCGCCTTTTCGCCTACCTTATCAGACCATTCCTCCGCTTTCCCTGCCATCTTTGCACCGGTCTGTTCCGCCTTGGATTTCATTTTTGAGAACATAGACTTCGCTCCGGACTTGATTTCATCTCCCATTTCACGGATTCCCTCTTCCACTTTCCGACGATTTTCGCCGGTAATCAGGTACCCTACGGCCATTCCGACAACGGCACCGATACCCAAGCCTAACCATAATTTTGAACTCTCGTTTTTCATAACCTCACTCATTTTAGTTTGTATCATCTCAACGCACAACGAGTTCAAAAAGTTTGCGATTTCAAGAAAGTTAAGATTCGTTCAGGAAATCTCTGTCCCGGCTCAACTGAACAGCCGGAGCAACGGTTCCGGATGACGGAAATCGGCAATGACGATATGCACCTGATCCCGGATGGCATCGGCAGGATTGGTCGTGGCAAGTCCGATGACCTGGGCGCCTGCGGCATTTCCCGCCTGGATGCCGGAAAATGAATCTTCAAAAACGACACATTCCTCCGGAGCGGCATGCAACCTTTCCGCCGCCAACAGATAGCCCATGGGATCGGGCTTTCCCCTGGTAATTTCATCGGCTGTGACCACCACGTCGAACACGGTTTCCAATGCCATCTTTTTCAAAGCGACCCGCATCTTGGCGGAAGAAGAGCTGGTCACCAAGCCGAGACGAATACCCATTGCTTTCAATTCCCGAATGAAACGGACAGAGCCGGGTATTTCGACAAAATCCATTTCCAATTCGTAGGCGACATTGGCAGAAGCTATCTTTTTCAACTCCTCTTCCGAATAATCGGCAAAATAGTTTTGGAAGATATGGGACAAAGTGGTACCTTTGATTTTCGCGGCAAAATTCGGAATGCCCAAACGGTATTTCTCCGCAATTTCATTCCAGAACACATCATACAAGGGTTCGGTATCGGCAACTACCCCGTCAAAATCAAATAACGCCGTTGTTATCTTACTCATCGCATTTTCTTTTTCAGGGGACAAAAATAACACTAAAAAACTTTATCTTTGAAGCGGGAAACTTCATATTTCCCCATAAACACAACAAGACAGTATTTTAGCGAATGAGATTTGACGAATTAGATTTGGAGGAGGAAATATTGCAAGGTATCGAGGCAATGAATTTCCAGGAGATGACACCGGTACAGGAACACACCATTCCGGTCATTCTGGAAGGAAGAGACATCATCGGTTGCGCACAAACCGGAACCGGCAAAACGGCAGCCTATACGTTACCTTTGCTCAACCGCCTTTTATGCGAAGGCAACCCGGACAACAAGGTTCGTGCCGTCATCATGGTTCCGACCCGGGAACTGGCACAACAGATAGATATGCAGTTTGAAGGCTTTTCCTACTTCCTGCCGATTTCCACAATCGTGGTGTACGGAGGAGGCGACGGAGCCGGGTGGGACCAGCAGAAAAAAGGCATGCTTATGGGAGCGGACGTAGTCATCGCCACCCCGGGACGACTGATTGCCCACCTGGCCAACAGCGGCATCGACCTGTCGCACGTGGACTATTTCATTCTGGACGAAGCCGACCGGATGCTGGATATGGGATTTCAGGAAGACATCATGCAGATTGTCAAACACCTGCCCACCAAACGGCAGACCATTCTGTTCTCCGCCACCTTGCCGCCGAAAATACGGCAACTGGCAAAGCAAATCCTGCACAACCCGGCAGAAGTCAACATCGCGATTTCCAAGCCCAACGAAGCCATCGTTCAATCCGCCTATATCTGCTACGAGACCCAGAAGATGGCTATCATACAGGAATTGTTTGATAAAAGTCCCGATAAGAAAACCATTATTTTCTCTTCTTCCAAACAAAAGGTCAAGGACCTTGCCTATGCCTTGAAGAAGAAAGGCATGAACACCGCCGCCATGCACTCCGACTTTGAACATGAACAGCGGGAAAGCGTCATGCTTGATTTCAAAAACGGGAAAATCGCCATCC
>CAYNXE010000110.1:0-7746 GCA_964400995.1 uncultured Odoribacter sp. | reverse complement strand
GGCAGGCAGATTTACCCGTCCGTTTATCTGTTTGCTGTCGAAATCAAGGGACATATAAAGTTATAGAGGGTTGTCTTTTAGATTTGTTCCAATGCTTCCAGGATCTCTTCCCGGTTGCAATATTGGTCGATTTCCACCTTTCCGGGGCGGCTCAGCAAGGTGAAGTTCGCCCCCTCGTGTTCGTTTTTCTTGTCATGCAGCATCAATTCGTAGAGTTCGTCCGGTTCGTCGACGGGGTGGTAAGCCGGATATTTGTCCCGGATGAATGCCCTGACGGCTTCGTAGCATTTTTCGTCGAATCCCGTTTTTTTGACGGAGAGGTAGAGTTCGGCAATCAAACCGTAGGCGACGGCATCGCCGTGGTAGATTTCAAGGTCTCTTTTTATGGCGATGCTTTCAATGGCGTGTCCCACGGTATGTCCCAGGTTCAACGCCTTGCGCAGTCCCTTTTCATGGGGGTCTTCTGCGACGATGGCGGATTTTACGGCGACCGATTCCTGGATGAGTGGCAGGAAATTTTCCCCGGCAACCTGTGACAAGTCGGTTCCCATGATTGTCGCCAGATGTTTTTCTCCTGCCAGCAAGGCGTGTTTTAACATTTCGGCGAATCCGGACAATATCTGGCGGGGGGGCAGCGTGCTCAGAAAGTGGTTGTCGACGATGACCCACTCCGGCAATGAAAATGTACCGATGTCGTTCTTTAAACCGTCAAAGTTGATGCCGGTCTTTCCGCCTACGGAAGCATCCACCTGCGCCAACAGGGTGGTGGGGATGTTCAGGAAGCGGATGCCGCGTTTGAAGCAGGAGGCGGCGAATCCGCCGATGTCGGTAATCATGCCGCCGCCGATGTTCACCAGTACGGCGTTGCGGCGGGCGCCGCAGGACGACAGCAAGTGCCATATCAATGCGACGTTGTCCAGGCATTTGTTGTGTTCCCCATCGGCGATGGTGATGATGTGGTCTCCGGGCACATATCCCATAGTCAAATGTTCCATGCAGTAATTTCGGCTGTTGTTGTCCACCAGCACGAAAATATCCGAGGCGGGTATGTGCTCCAGTTTGCTCCTTAACGTTGTCTTGGCGTCTCTTGTAAAAACGATACGGTTCATCTGCATAAATTTTGACAAATGTAAAAAGGAAATTTCATATCTCAAAATCAATGCGTTGAGGAGATTGCCGGTACTTCTGCTGGACGTGTCCGATGTACTTCTGTGATAACCGTATTTTCTTGCCGATTGGTTGTTTGCATAAAATTTCGTAAATTTATCAAACAAACTTTATCACAATTTTGTATGAGAATCGACAGTTCCGTCCGGATGCAGGTTGCAGTCAGCCTTATTCCCCGATTAAATAGCCGTTTCTGCCTTCCTTTGTTTGAGAGATGCGGGGGGATAGAAGGTTTTTTCCTGGAAAGCGATAGGGCGTTGGATGCCGTTTATCGGGAACTGGGTGTTTCCGCTCGTCTGTTCGACCGCCAGAAGGCGCTCCGGGAGGCGGACAGGGAGTTGGAGCAAATAGACAGGCAGGATATTCGGATTTGTTCCGTGGAAAGCAATGTTTATCTGGAATTGCTCCGGCATTGTGAAGACGCTCCTTTGGTATTTTATTACAGGGGTGACATCCGGGTTGTCGAAAAAACGGTGCTTCTTGCCATTGTCGGTACCCGCCGTGCTTCCGTCAGGTGCCGGGAGCAGGTGTCGGCAGTCGTGGAGGAGCTTGCCCGGACGGGATATGACGTTGTTATTGTCAGCGGTCTTGCCTACGGCATCGATGCGGCGGCGCATCGGGCGAGCCTGGAGTGCGGGTTGAGGACGTTTGCGGTCCTGGGGCACGGCTTGCACATGGTTTATCCGGCTGCCCATAAAAATTTGGCGGAGCGTATCCTTCAGGCGGACGGCGCTTTGATTAGCGAGTTTCCCTGCATCGCTCCCGTTCATCCCGGCAATTTTCTGCGTCGCAATCGGATTGTTGCCGGAATGTGTCGTGCCACTCTTGTCGCCGAATCGGCGGAAAAGGGAGGGGCGATGTCCACGGCGCGGATTGCCGCTTCGTACAACAGGGACGTAATGGCTTTCCCGGGCAGGCCCGATGACCGGTATTCGGCAGGATGCAACCGGTTGATTAAGGAAAATACGGCTGTTCTTGTCGATAATGTTACGGATGTCCTGCACTTGCTCGGTGCTCCGGTCGCTATGCCTCAGCCGATTCCGGAAATACCCGGTTTGTTCGATACGGGAGACCGGGCGGCTGTTTTGCTGCAATTGCTGGAAAAGACGGAAGATGTTACCGCTGATGAGCTTATCCGTTTGACGTCCATGCCGGAAGGGGAGGTGTACGCCCTTTTGTTGCAGTTGGAACTGGAGGGCAAGGTGCTGGCGTTGCCGGGAAAGCGATATGCCTTGAGAAATTGATTTCTCCGGCGGGAGTTCCGGCATTTGTAACAGATTATCAGCAAGAAGCCCGTCATAGCTATCAATCTGAAGTTAAAAGCAGGATTTGTTTGTAAAAAATTAACTGCAAAAAATTTTGATATCGCAAATATTTAGATAATTTTGACCTCCGGAAACGTTTGAACAACTCATCATTAAAATTATAGAAATGAGACCAGAAATAAAAGAATTCATGGATGCCTTAAAGGCAAAGACAGTGGGTGAAGTTGAGTTTCACCAGGCTGTAGACGAAGTTATTGAAACTGTATGGGATACCTATCAGGCAAATCCGAAATACAAGGCCAATAAGATTCTTGAGAAAATGGTAGAACCTGAAAGAGTCATCATGTTCCGGGTACCATGGATTGATGACAAAGGCGAAGTGCAAATCAACCGCGGTTACCGTGTGCAATTCAACAGTGCTATCGGACCGTACAAAGGTGGTTTGCGTTTCCACCCGTCCGTAACGCTCGGCGGTTTGAAATTCTTGGGTTTTGAACAGACTTTCAAGAACTCTTTGACTACGTTGCCTATGGGTGGCGGTAAGGGAGGTTCCGACTTCAACCCGAAAGGTAAATCAGACAATGAAGTGATGCGTTTCTGCCAGAGCTTTATGACTGAGCTTTGCAAGCACATCGGACCGGATACTGACGTTCCTGCCGGTGATATCGGTGTTGGCGGACGTGAAATCGGTTATCTGTTCGGACAATACAAGAGAATCCGCAATGAATTCGTGGGCGTATTGACCGGAAAGAACCGGGAATTCGGTGGTTCTCGCGTTCGTCCGGAAGCTACCGGTTACGGTACGGTTTACTTCGCACAGCACATGCTGAAAGAAAAAGGTCAGGACATCAAGGGCAAGACGGTTGCTATCTCCGGATTCGGAAACGTTGCCTGGGGTGCTGCACAGAAGCTCGTTCAGCTGGGTGCCAAACTGGTAACCATTTCAGGACCGGACGGATATATCTATGACGAAAAGGGTATTACCCAGGAAGGTGTTGATTATATGCTCGAACTGCGTGCCAGCAACAACGACGTTGTTGAACCGTATGCAAAGAAATTCGGTGCTAAGTTCTTCGCCAAGAAAAAGCCGTGGGAAGTTAAGTGCGACATCGCATTCCCGTGTGCTATCCAGAACGAGTTGAACGAGGAAGATGCAAAACAGTTGGTTGCCAACGGTTGCCAAATGGTTGTTGAAACTTCCAATATGGGATGTACGGCAGAGGCTGTTCGCTATCTGAACTCTCATATTTCTTTCGCTCCGGGTAAGGCTGCCAATGCCGGCGGTGTTGCCGTGTCAGGCTTGGAAATGAGCCAGAACTCCATGCGTTACAGCTGGACGGCAGAAGAAGTTGACCAGAAGTTGTCTCAGATTATGAAGGACATCCACGACACTTGCGTGAAGTTCGGTAAGGAAGGCAACAAGATTGATTACGTGAAGGGTGCCAATATCGGCGGCTTTATCAAAGTGGCTGAGGCTATGTGTGCTCAAGGACACGTATAATCGAGCGGAAGGCTTTATATAACGAGACCGGCTGACGATGAAGTCAGCCGGTCTTTTTTTGTCGCTTATTTTTTCCCTCTTTTCGGTTTTTCTTTCAACAAGGGATGCCGCATATCGTACACTTGTTTCCCGTACGCAGGAGTTTCAAGCAAATCTGCTGGAATCGGCTTGCCTTCCTGAATGGAACGTTGAATCAGGTATTCCAGGGCGGTGGCGTAATTGTAATGTGTGTAGGCATCGTCCCGGTCGTACATATTGTATGCGACATATCTTGCATACCGGATTTTTTTGACCAATTCGTCGAAACTCAAATCTTGGTCCGTGTATTTCGGATGGATTCGGGTGTAAAAGGAAAGTTGTTTTACGAATTTGTGTTGGTCGAGCGTAGTGTCGGCAATCAGCTGCTCCACGTATGCCCAGGCTTCATCGAGTTTCTTTTGCTGGAACAATCGGGACATGTGCGCCATTTTCAGATTGTAATCCTTGCCTTCAAAATCAACCAGGCTGTCCACGAAAGTTTTCGGGGCATACGCTGTTGCTGTGGCGAGTTTTTCATCAACTGCCTTTTTGCCGAACAGCCGGACAAATTCGTCGTAATGGTCGGAAACCTGTTTCAGATACGGGTTGTCGTAGCCGTTTACGCATTCCACATACAAGTCCCAGATTTCGGGATCGGTGAGTTTGCCTCCCATTTCAATCAATCTGTCGAAATCTTTCAGGACGTTGCGATTGCCTGAAACTTTCTGACTGCGGATGTAGTCCATCAGAAAATGGCGGTCGTATTTTCCGCTTTTGTATTTTTCCGCCAGGTAAATGGAACTCAGCTTTGGATTGAGCGCGCCTTTGGCATCCGCAATGAAATCGGCTGCCGGCTTATTGCCTCCGCTGCGGTGTATCATTTCCTGCGTTTTCGGATCGATGAAGATGTAAGACGGGTAGGAATGGATTTCGTACTTCTTTGCCAATTCCCGTCCTTCGCCTTTCTCCGCATCGATTTTCAGACAGATGAAGTTTTTGTTGTACACGTCGCCCACTTCCGGCAGCGGAAAAACCGTCAACGCCATGTTCAGGCAGGGACCGCACCATTCGGTAAAGAAATCGACGAATACTTTTTTCTTCTCTTTCTTTGCCAATGCCATCGCTTCATCCCACGTTCCGTGGAAAAAGCGGATTCCGCTTTCCTGCGCGGTGGCAGGGAGCAGAATCGCGATGAGTGATAAAATGAATAATCCTTTTTTCATGATATTTCGTTTTTGTTTGTTGGTGCATCTTTTGCAATATACCAACCAATAAACGAAATGACGGATGAAAAGTTCTTTTTAGATTTTCTCTATATCCGGGAGTTTATTTTCATTCAGGACGATGATTCCGTTGAAGGTGTCGCCTTCGGCTGTTTTGAATCCTGATATTTTTCCGGTCTTTCCTTTTTGCACGAGTGTTTCGATTTGTTTCGGGGTCAGTTTTTTGCCTTGCATTTCCAGCGGAATCAGGAAGTCGCACGATTTCCGGTACAGTGTGCATCCCCAGGCGGTTTTTCCTTTTACCACTTTGCCTTGTCCGCACTTCGGACAGAGCAGTGTGGTCGGTTCCTTTTCCTTTTTGGCTGGTTTGTCTTCCTCTTTTTTCTTTTCCTTCTCCTTTTCGCTTTCTTCCACGTGAATGGTTTTGGCGGAGGAGTGGCGGACGAAATGGACGATTTCGTTTACCATAACTTTCAGTTCTTCCATAAAGTCCGTCACCTGGTAGGTGCAGTCTTCAATCATCCGGAGCTTCTTTTCCCATTGTCCGGTCAGCTCCGCGGATTTCAGCAGGTCGTTTTGAATCGTGTCTATCAGTTCGATGCCGGTGGAGGTTGCCAGCAGCCGTTTCTTGTCTTTGCGGATGTATTGCCGCTTGTACAGGGTTTCGATGATGTTGGCGCGGGTGGAGGGGCGGCCGATGCCGTTTTCTTTCATCAGGTCCCTCAGTTCTTCGTCTTCCACTTGCTTCCCGGCGGTTTCCATTGCCCTGAGCAAATCGGCTTCCGTATAATATTTGGGCGGCTGGGTCTGCTTTTCCTGCAATTCGGGTGTGTGCGGTCCGTGTTCTCCTTGCTCGTAGGCGGGCAAAACGTTTTCTTCGTTTTGCTTGTCCGTATTGTTGCCGAAAACGACTCGCCAGGCGGGGTCGATGATTTGTTTTCCGGTAGCCTTGAACTCTTCGTCGCCGATTTTTGCCATAACCGTGGTGTTGGCAATTTCGCAGTCGGGGTAGAATACGGCGATAAACCGCCGGGCAACCAGGTCGTAGACCCTTTTTTCGTCCGGCGACAGGTCGTAGCTGAATACGCCTGTCGGGATGATGGCGTGGTGGTCGGTGATTTTTTTATCGTTGAACACCTTGGGGGATTTGCGAATCTTTCCGCCTTCCAGTATCGGTTTGGTCAGTGCTTCATAGGGTTTCAGGCCTTTCAGGATATTGGGCACTTTGGCATATTGGTCGTTGGGCAGGAAATTCGTATCCACGCGGGGATAGGTGGTCAGTTTTTTCTCGTATAATGTCTGAATGATTTTCAGCGTATTCTCTGCCGTGAAAGCGAATTTGCGGTTGCATTCCACTTGCAGGGAGGTCAGGTCGAACAGCTTGGGGGGATGTTCCATCGCCTTTTTCCGTTCGACGCTGAGGATTTCCAGTTCCAAGGGAGTGATTTTCTCCACAATGGCCTCGGCTTCTTCCTTTTTGTTGAATCGTCCGCGCTGGCAGGAAAAGATGCCGTCCCGGTAATTGGTCCGGATTTCCCAATAGGTCTCCGGTTTGAAGTTCTCAATCGCTTTTTGCCGCTCCACCACCAGGGCGAGCGTCGGGGTCTGCACCCTGCCGATAGACAATACGTTCTTTCCGGTGCCGTATTTCAGGGTATATGCCCGGGTGGCGTTCATCCCCAACAGCCAGTCGCCGATGGCTCGGGCGGACCCTGCCGCATACAGCGAGTCGAATTCCTTGCCGTCCATAAGTTTTTCAAATCCTTCCCGAATGGCTTCTTCCGTCAGGGAGGAAATCCAGAGGCGTTTGACAGGCACGCCGCATTTGGCTTTGGTGAGCACCCACCGTTGTATCAATTCCCCCTCTTGCCCAGCATCCCCGCAGTTGATGACCATTTCCGCTTTGGCAACCAGTCCTTCGATGACGGCGAACTGTTTTTTGATGCCTTCGTCTTCTATCAGCCGGATGCGGAATTTGGAGGGAATCATCGGCAATACTCCCATGTTCCATTTTTGCCATTTCTCCGTGTATTCTCCGGGCTCTTGCAAGGTGCACAGATGACCGAACGTCCAGGTCACGCAATATCCGTTTCCCTCCAGATAGCCGTCTCTCCGGGCGGTAGCACCCAGAATGGCGGCGATTTCCTTGGCAACGCTCGGCTTTTCGGCAATACACATTTTCATAATCCGCACGACTGAATAATCGCCGGCGAAGATACGAATTAAAAATGAGATTAAGGAGGTTGCCTGTTTGCCGGACGTCTGTTTATGGAATGAAAGGATGGGCTATTTCTGTTCCTGCGTGTGAATGCTTCGGGGATTGGGGAAGTGAAATAAGCGGGGAAGGGTATTTGTTCTTTGACTTTTTATTTGTATATTTGCCTAAAAGGTTGCACTCGTGTGCGATTTCCGGATATGTGAAACGGTGTTCGGCCGTGTTGTTCTTGTCGCATGGCTGACGGCAAATAAGGAGAAACGATTATGAGATACCTCAATCCCAAAGCGGACCTGACTTTCAAGCGTGTTTTCGGAGAACATCCCGACTTGGTGATGAGTCTGCTGAATGCCTTGT
>CAYNXE010000109.1:0-7967 GCA_964400995.1 uncultured Odoribacter sp. | reverse complement strand
AAGCGACAAGACGATCAATCTATGTGAAATAAAATATTCCGACGGGCTATTCACAATTGATGCGAAATATGCCCAGGCATTAAGGAACAAGGCCGCTCAGTTCCGCAGAGTAACCAAGACCAGAAAAGGACTTGCGACCACGTTGATTACAAGTTATGGTCTCACCAGAAATACCAACTCCATGAACATTCACGCCCAGGTAACATCAGATGATTTATTCATTGACGCATAATGTAAAGTCAAATCAAATATTTCGTATAAAAAAGCTAATCGAGATGAGTACCTCCGGAATTAGAGAAAAATTTCTGTAAAACTCTCGGCTTTTTCATTTATTAATTTTAATTTCGTTGCGGAATATCACGCTCGGACAATAGACCGGGCAAATGCGATGAATTTTAAACCTTATAAATAACAACAGTATGGCAGAATTCAAGTATCAGGAACCTTTTCCTATTGAAAAAGACACAACCGAATATCGCCTTCTCACGAAAGATTACGTCAAAACCATCGAATGCGAAGGACGAAAGATATTGAAAATCGAAAAAGAGGGGTTGGAGCTATTGGCACGCGAGGCATATTGAGACGTATCCTTTTACCTGCGGGCTTCGCATTTGCAGAAACTGGCAGACATCCTGCAAGACCCGGAAGCCAGCGACAACGATAAATTCGTAGCCCACACCATGCTAATGAACCAGGTAGTTGCTGCCGAGGGCGAACTGCCAACCTGCCAGGACACCGGTACCGCCATTTGCATCGGCAAAAAAGGAGAAAACGTATGGACCGGATGTAACGATGCGGAAGCCATCAGCAAAGGCGTGTTTGAAACCTACCGCGACCGAAACCTCCGTTATTCGCAAGTGGTTCCCTTCACTATGACCGAAGAAAAAAACAGCGGTTGCAACCTGCCTGCACAAATTGATTTGTACGCCACGCAAGGCAACAAATATGAATTTCTGTTCATCACCAAAGGAGGCGGTTCCGCCAACAAGACTTTCCTGTATCAACAGACCAAAGCCCTGCTGAACGAAGAAACGCTGACCAAATTCATTTCGCAGAAAGTGCTGGATTTGGGAACTTCCGCCTGTCCTCCCTACCACCTGGCGGTAGTCATCGGAGGTACGTCGGCAGAAGCGAACTTGACCACCGTCAAGAAAGCCTCCGCCGGTTACTATGACAATCTCCCGACCTCCGGCAATGAAGGCGGACGCGCATTCCGAGACCTCGAATGGGAAGAAAAAATCCTGAAAATCTGTCGCGACAAAGGAATCGGCGCACAATTCGGTGGAAAATACTGGGTGCATGATGTTCGTGTCATCCGTCTGCCCCGCCATGCGGCTTCCTGTCCGGTGGGTATCGGAGTAAGTTGCAGCGCCGACCGGAACATCAAGGCAAAAATCACGGAAGACGGTATTTTCCTTGAACAACTGGAGAAGAATCCGGCACGTTTTCTGCCTGCCCAGACGCCGGCATTGACGCCCGCCGTCAACATCGACCTGGACCAACCCATGGAAAACGTCCTGAAAGAATTGAGCAAATATCCGGTAAAAACCCGTCTGAACCTGTCAGGTACCCTGATTGTCGCCCGGGACATCGCCCATGCACGCATCAAACAGATGATTGACGAAGGCAAACCGATGCCGGAATATTTCAAGAAACATCCGATTTACTACGCCGGTCCTGCCAAAACTCCGCAAGGCATGGCCTCCGGAAGTTTCGGTCCCACCACTGCTGGACGTATGGATCCCTATGTAGATCTGTTCCAATCGCTGGGCGGCTCTATGATTATGGTGGCAAAGGGAAACCGTTCCATTGACGTGACCAACGCCTGCAAGAAATACGGCGGCTTTTACCTGGGTTCCATCGGCGGACCTGCTGCCATATTGGCGAAGAACAGCATAAAATCAGTCGAAGTAGTCGATTTTGAAGAACTGGGTATGGAAGCGGTACGCAAAATCCGCATCGAGAATTTCCCGGCATTCATCATCGTCGATGACAAAGGAAACGACTTCTTCGCCGAATGGGCACATTGAGACAGTTTGTAAAGTTTGAAAGTTTATAAAGTTCATAAAGTTGAAAGTACACGAACTTTATAAACTTTACAAACTATGTAACTGAAGAAAAGTGAGGATTTCCGACTTCTTGTCGGGATGAAACCAATGGATATCCGAATCCCGCCGAAACCAGGACAATTGCTTCCGGGCGTAACGGCGGGAATTTCGTTTAATCAAACGTACCGCCTCATCGTAATCCGTCTGGTTGTCGAAGTAATCAAAAAATTCCTTGTAACCTACGGTATTCAAGGCATTCAAATGACGCAAGGGATATAACGAACGGGCTTCCTCTTCCAATCCCTCCGCCAGCATTTGATCCACTCGGCGGTCTATCCGGTCGTACAATTCTTCCCGTTCCCGGTTCAACCCAATCCGAATGATGTTGAATCCCCTGTCCTTGGGCGTGTGTGTCCGAAGCGAAGAGTAAGGGACACCTGCCATTTTACACACTTCAACGGCATGCAGCACCCGTTTCCCGTTGTTCAAATCCACCTCTTCATAAAAAACAGGGTCCAACTCCTTCAGCATGGCACGGATAGGCTCCAAACCCTGCTTCTCATAAATCTCCATCAATTCCGCCCGCAGTTCCGGGGCGATGGTCGGAATATCGTCGATACCCTTGCAAACGGCATCGATATACAACATCGAACCGCCGGTCATCAGAACGACATCCCGATTTTCAAACAAGTTTCTGATTTTAGCCAGGGCTTTCACCTCAAACTGCCAGGAATTGTAATAATCCTGAACAGAAATCGTTTGTATGAAAAAATGCGGAACAGCCGCCAATTGCTCCCGGTCGGGCACTGCCGTACCAATCCGCATCTCCCGATAGATTTGCCGGGAATCGCAAGAAATAATGGACGTGTCAAAATACCGGGCAATCTCTATGCTCAAATCCGTTTTCCCCACCCCGGTAGGTCCAAGCAGTACAACCAATGTCTTCATACAAATGCGTCAATCAAATGCAACAACGCAAACCTCGCCGGCTACGGAACCGTCTGCCCGAAAGCTATTTACAATTTGTCGATGTAATCGTCAAGGCTCTCATAATGGTCGTCGTACTCCCCTCCTTCGTCCCCGTACTCGTCCCGGAAATCGTCGTCATCGTCACCAAAGCGATAATCATCGTCATCATCATCGTAATTGCCTCCCCTGCCGCCACGACGTCCGCCACCAAACTCCTCCATAAAACTGTCGTCGTAATCATCATCGTCATCCTTGTCGTATGCCCAGTCTTCGTTGGCGTCATACTCCGTCTGATGCGGCAGATTTCCTTCACAATACACGCACACCGGCAACACGTCCGCAGAATCACCGATGTATTCCCCGGCATATTCCACTTTCAAGTATTGATTGGCAAAAAAGTCATATACATATTCCAGTTCGATGCAACTGGCATTCACCACCTCCCGAATCGTCGTCACATCCATCACCAGCGTGCCGTTTTCGTCCTCGTCCTCCGCGGACATCTCCATCAGAGCGATTTCCCGCACCCGGTTACCCTGCTTGTCTAGCGTAAAGAAAGAGGCGATCTGCGACCCGTCAAAACCCAACGTTTCAACAATTTTATCGTGAAACTGCTGAAAAGTCTGCTCGCCATTGACAGCTATCTCACAACGAAAATCGTTGCTGTCCGGCTTGCTGATTTCAAATCTATAATCCATAATTATTTCGTTTTTCTTATATACGGCAACTGTTATCTGTGATTTTCAAACATTTACAGACTAAACATTTGAAAAGTTAATTTTAACAAATATGAAACTAATATCATTATCAAGCAAACAAAACCGATATTTTTTTCAAAAACCGCCTCCAGACGGCGACAACTCGTCAAAATCACATAACATACGAAGGCGAAATGCCAAAGTTACCTGCCGATTCCTATCTTTTGAGCTTCCGTTCCAATATGTCCAGGGCACGTTTCACCAAATCAAGGTCTGCCTGCGTTCCCATGTGTCCGATTCGGAATACCTTTCCCGCCAGACAGCCGTAGTTGCCACCAAAGACCACACCATCCTCCCTCAGACTCGCATCCAGCTTCTTCCACGACATCTTTCCCGGCACATAGACAGCCGTTACCGTCGGAGAAGGCACGGCATCAAAAGCCGGAAAGAGCTTCAGTCCCATTTCCGCCACTCTTTGACGGCAATAGGCAGCCACTTTCTCGTGCCGGGCAATGACCTTCGTCAATCCCTCTTCCAGCAATAGCTCGCAAGCCCGGTTCAACTGGGCGGTTCCCTGCCAATAAGGCGTGTACGGGAAATAAGCATTCCGGACGGCATCCCGAAAAGGCAGCAAAGCGTCATATCCCACATAACCGACCTCCTCGATGATTTCCCAAGCCTTGTCGCTCACCGACAGGAAAGACATGGAAGCCGGAGCGGACAAGCATTTCTGCGAACCACCCAAACACAAATCCACCTGCCACTCATCCGTTTTCACGACACTGCCCCCAATCCCGGACACCGCATCCACGTAAAGCAAGGGCACGCCATATTTCGCTTTCAACGCCCCGATTTCCGCCACCGGATTCATCGTACCGCTGGGCGTCTCGTTCTGCACCATCGTAATCATCTTGGGCTGAAATTCCCGAATGGCCTTTTCAATCAGATCGAAATCCGTAAACGTCTCGTCAAATCCGAATCCCAACGTCTTGACCTCGCACCCGATACTCTCCGCCATTTCCCCCATCCCGTATCCGAAAAGACCGGTAGACAATGCCAGTACCTTGTCTCCCGGCACCAGACAACTCTTCAACGCACTCCACAGAGCCAGCATCCCCTCGCCCGTCTGGATGACCACCTTGTTCTTCGTCCGCATGACCTTGCGCAACAGCTTCTCGGTCTCCTTGTACAATTCAAGATAATCTTTTTCCAAATCGGCGGAACCGAAATTCACCTGTCCGGCTTCCAGCACTTCCCGGGAGACAGAAACAGGCCCCGGCACCATAGGTATCTGATATGTTTTCATGCCATATAATTTTTACGGATGCAAAAATATCTTTTTAACCGATTAAAACACAACAAAACACATAAATAAAGCCGGACATTTCCGTCAAAATCAATTCTGTACATCACATTTTTCCGTATATCACTTTTTATTCCTACTTTTGCCGTTTGAAAAGTAATGACAAAAATGCTGAAAACAGAAGAACTGGTAAATAAAGTCATCGAAGCGCTGGAGGACAACAAAGCACACCAAATCATAAAAATCGACCTGCGGCAAATTGAAAACTGTTTTTGCAGCTTTTTCGTAATATGTCATGGAACTTCCGGCACGCATATTGCAGGATTGACGGATGCCGTTGAAGAAAAAGTCAAAGAAGACCTCGGCGATTCCCCGTTCCATTCAGAAGGACTGAACACCTCCCGCTGGACAGTCCTGGATTACGGAGATGTCGTCGTCCATATCTTCGACAAAGAACTGAGGGACTACTACCAACTGGAAGAATTTTGGGGGGACGGCATCTTGGAAGAGATTCCCGAAGAAACGCTTCAACACCAATCATAAACTAAACTTACTTCTCTATATGGCAGAAAATAAAGAAAACAAGAAAGACGGCGGATTCAATTTTCCTCCTGTGGGCGGCGGCAAAACCATGAAACCATTGAAATTCAACGGTTTCTGGTTATACATCCTATTGGCTGCCTTCATCATAGGTTACCAGTTCCTCGACACGCAAGCCAATCCGGTACGCACCACCTGGCAGGAAGCGAAAACCAAGATGCTGGAAAAAGGAGACATTGACGAGATTTCGGTCATCAAAAACAAAGGACAAGCAAACATATACCTGAAACCGGACCGGATAGAAAACTATTCGCAACTGAAGGCCAAAGGATTCAAAAAGTCAAGCAAGGGTCCCCATTTCTTTTTCACGACGCCCCCCGTGGAAAGTTTTTCCGACGAATTGAAAAACATCCAGGAAAACATACCGGAGGCAGCCGACACGAAAGTAGACTATACCGATGAATACGACGGCTGGGGCAACATCTTTTCGTTCCTTTTCCCCATCGCCTTTCTGGTGTTCATCTGGATGTTCTTTTTCCGCCGGATGACCAAAGGCGCAGGCGGTCCGGGCGGAGTATTCAACGTCGGGAAATCCCAGGCAAAACTCTTTGACAAGGATACCCACATCAAAATCACGTTCAAGGACGTTGCCGGACTGGCGGAAGCCAAACAGGAAGTGGAAGAGATTGTCTCTTTCCTGAAGAGTCCGGACAAATACACCAAGCTGGGCGGCAAGATACCCAAAGGCGCATTGCTGGTGGGACCTCCGGGAACGGGAAAAACCTTGATGGCCAAAGCCATGGCAGGCGAAGCGAATGTACCGTTCTTTTCCATGTCAGGCTCCGATTTCGTGGAAATGTTCGTGGGCGTCGGCGCCTCCCGGGTGCGCGACCTGTTCAAGCAGGCGAAAGAAAAAGCGCCCTGCATCATCTTCATCGATGAAATCGACGCAATCGGCCGTGCCCGCGGGAAAAATCCCAACATGGGTTCCAACGATGAACGGGAAAACACGCTGAATCAGCTGCTGACGGAAATGGACGGCTTTGAAACCAATTCAGGGGTCATCATTCTGGCAGCCACCAACCGGGCGGATATCCTGGACAGCGCCCTGTTGCGCGCCGGACGCTTCGACCGGCAAATCTATGTAGATCTGCCGGAACTGAAAGACCGCGAAGAGATTTTCAAGGTTCACCTGAAACCGCTGAAACTGGCAGAAGATGTCGATATTCCTTTCCTGGCAAAACAGACGCCGGGATTCTCGGGAGCAGACATCGCCAATGTCGCCAACGAAGCCGCCCT
Source organism: uncultured Odoribacter sp. (assembly GCA_964400995.1). GTDB lineage: Bacteria > Bacteroidota > Bacteroidia > Bacteroidales > Marinifilaceae > Odoribacter. Next base: position 1,110 of record CAYNXE010000109.1, on the reverse strand, counting down.
AATTGCGGCACGGAAAGACAAAAACGAGGTGGAAAAACAAGACTTTTTAGATGCCATCGACCGCATTGTCGGAGGTCTTGAAAACCGCAGCAAGGTCATCAAAGTCGGCGAGAAAAAGGCGATAGCGTACCACGAAGCCGGACACGCCACCGTCTCCTGGCTGCTGGAACACGCTCACCCCCTGCTGAAAGTGACCATCGTCCCCCGAGGCAAGGCATTGGGAGCAGCCTGGTATCTGCCCCAGGAACGCCAAATCACGACCAAGGAACAATTGCTGGACCAAATGTGTTCCGTCCTGGGAGGACGTGCCGCCGAGGAACTGACTTTCGGACAAATCTCCACCGGGGCGCAGAACGACCTGGAGAAAGCCACCAAACAGGCATACGCCATGGTGAGCATTTTCGGCATGAGTGAAAAAATAGGCAACCTGAGCTATTACGACTCCACCGGTCAAAGCGATTTCAGTTTCACCAAACCGTATTCTGAAAAAACGGCGGAATTGATTGACTCCGAAGTCAAAGCCCTCGTGGAAAACTCATACAGCCGTGCCAAGGAACTCCTGAAAATACATCAGGAGCAACACAAGCAAGTGGCGGAACTGTTGCTGGAAAGGGAAGTGATTTTCAGCGACGACCTGGAACGCATCCTGGGCAAACGCCCCTGGAAAGAGGAAGAGGAAACGGAGCCGCAGGAAGCAAAAGAAAACAACTCCGAACAACCGGAAGAACAATAAAAACAACAGCCATGCAAGACAAGTGGATTCCCGTTTTCACGACAGACCAGGCCTACAATGCCGAGTATGTAAAAGAAACGCTCAACAACAACGGCATCGAAGCGGTCATCATGAATCAAAAAGATTCATCCTACCACTTCGGTTCGATTTCGGTCATGGTCAACCAGGAAAACGAGGAAAAAGCTATGGAAATACTAAAATCAGCTAATAGTGGTGAATAATTTTGTGAAACGCACAATCAGCGGATTGCTTTTTGTGGTTATTTTAACGGCGTGCATATTCATTAATCCTTTTTGTTTCTTTACGCTCTTTTTTATCATCAACATCATCGGGATTCTTGAATTCGCAAACATGACGCGGATCATCGGCATCCGCAT
>CAYNXE010000108.1:0-8030 GCA_964400995.1 uncultured Odoribacter sp. | reverse complement strand
TCTGTATTGAAATATTTTGCTTATTTTTGCCTCCCGTTTCTTCTGTCGGGCACAAGAGGGAAAATGGAGGGAGAAGTGTTGTCCGGCGAGGTGTGTTGGTGATGCGGGAAAGGTTTCATTAAAAACAGAAAAAGAATGGCTTATAATTTGTTAAAAGGAAAAAAAGGAATTGTTTTCGGAGCGTTGAACGAGATGTCCATTGCTTGGAAGGTGGCTGAAAAATGTATAGAGGAGGGAGCGGAGATTGTGTTGACCAATACCCCCTTGTCCATTCGGATGGGCGGGATTCAGGAGTTTGCGGAAAAGAACAATATCCCTTTGATTCCTGCCGATGCCACGAATGTCGAGGATTTGACCAATCTGATCAATGAGTCGATGAAACACTTTGGCGGGAAATTGGATTTCATCCTGCATTCCATCGGTATGTCGTTGAATGTGAGGAAAAAGAAATCCTACGACGACCTGGATTATGATTTTTTGCAGAAGACGCTGGATATTTCGGCGATTTCCTTTCACAAGGTGCTGCAGACCGCCAAGAAACTGGACGCCATTAACGAGTGGGGTTCCGTGGTGGCGTTGTCGTATGTGGCTGCGCAGCGCACGATGTACGAGTACAACGATATGGCGGATGCCAAGGCGATGTTGGAATCCATCGCCCGCAGTTTCGGTTACATTTACGGGCGGGAGAAGAAAATCCGCGTGAATACGATTTCCCAGTCGCCGACGATGACGACTGCCGGAAGCGGCATCAAGGGATTCGATTCGCTGGTGGACTTTGCCGACCGGATGTCACCGCTGGGCAATGCCACGGCGGAGGAGTGCGCCAATTATTGCATTGCTCTGTTTTCCGATCTGACCCGCAAGGTCACGATGCAGAACCTGTACCACGACGGAGGATTCTCCAGTATGGGTATGAGTTTCAGGGCAATGCACCAGTATAACAAGAGCTTTGAACAGGACGACAAATAGTCGGAAGAAATACCTTTAAATCATAGCGTATGGCAAAAAAAACGGAATTTGCAACCGGAAAGAATGTCCGTGACTTGCAGGCGGAGTACGGCAAGATGCCGCCTCAGGCAGTGGATTTGGAAGAAGCCGTATTGGGCGCCTTGATGCTTGAGCGGGATGCTTTTTCCATTGCGGGCGAGTTTTTGGATCCTGATGTGTTTTACAAGGATGCGCATCAGCGCATTTTCCGTGCCATTCAGAAATTGTCCGTCAACGACGACCCGGTGGATTTGCTGACCGTCACGGAGTCTTTGCGCCAGAGCGGCGAATTGGAGCAGGTGGGGGGTGCCTATTACCTGGCACAACTGACCTCCAGAGTGGCTTCCGCCGCCCATATCGAATTTCATGCCCGCATCATCGTGCAGAAGTTCCTGCAACGGAAATTAATCGGGACCTGTACGGAATTGCAGGAAATGGCGTATGACGACACGATAGACGTTTCCGACCTGCTGGACAAGGCGCAGCGAACCATTTTGGACATCGCCGACGGGAAAATCAAGAAAGATACGGCGGAGATTGCGCCGATTATAGACGAAGCGATCAAGGGTATCCACGAAGCGGCGGCAAAGCCTGACGGCATCAGCGGAATTCCTTCCGGATTCCAGGCGTTGGATGCGGTGACTTCCGGCTGGCAGCCTTCTGATTTGGTTATCATCGCCGCTCGTCCCGCTATGGGAAAGACAGCTTTCGTATTGTCTATGGCACGCAATATGGCAGTGGTGCACAAAAAGGGTGTTGCCATTTTCTCCTTGGAAATGTCCTCGGTGCAGTTGGTGACCCGTTTGATTGCCAGCGAAACGGAATTGAGTTCTTCGAAATTGAAGACGGGACGGCTGACGGAAGAGGAGTGGCAACAGTTGCACGGACGAATAAAGGCGTTGGTGGAGGCTCCGATTTTTGTGGACGACACGCCTGCGTTGTCCATTTTTGAATTGCGTGCCAAGTGTCGCCGCCTGAAACAGAAGGGGATGGAGGTGCTGATTATCGACTATTTGCAGTTGATGACGGCGGGTACCGATATGCGGGGCAACCGGGAACAGGAGGTCAGCTTGATTTCCAGGCAGTTGAAAATCATTGCCAAGGAACTGAACATTCCCGTGCTTGCCCTGTCGCAGTTGAACCGTGGCGTGGAGTCCCGGCCGGACAAGAAGCCTATGCTTTCGGACTTGCGTGAATCCGGTTCTATCGAGCAGGATGCGGATATGGTGCTGTTCATTCACCGTCCCGAAAAATACGGCATCATTGCCGATGATGCAGGGAATGACCTGCGGGGCATCGCAAACATCATCATTGCCAAGCACCGTAACGGAGCTGTTGGTGAAATCGCTCTTCGTTTCCGGGCAGAACTGACGCAGTTCTGCGATTTGGAGACGACATCGCCTTTCGACTCAAGTGCTTCGACGGGCGAAATGGTGACGCAGACGTTCAGTTCCCGAATGAACGACGAACCCATACCGGCGCTGAATCAGGGGCTTGAGCAGGCCAGAGGAGGTTTTGATGACGGAGAGGCTCCGTTTTAATGCAGAGAAAGAGTGTTATGAGAATCGGATTGCTTTTGATGTTTATCTGGCTGACCGTGTGCGTGAAGGCGAATTACCTGTTGATTCCCATGGACCAAAGCCAGTCGAACCACTTGAAAGCCTATGGTATCGCTTACCATGCCTTGAAGCAGGGGTATGAGATACATTGGCTGTTGAACTACCGGGGAGGCAGTTTCGTGTTGCCTTTTGATGCGGAGAACCGGACCGAATGCCTGTTGAAAGGGGTGGGTTTTGAAGTGATTCCGCCCGCCCGTTTCAATGCGATTCTGAGCGAGATTGCCGTGCCCGAGGTAAATGCGGATGCCGTGAAACTGGAGAAGGCACCCAAGATTGCCGTATATTCGCCCAAGGAGAAAAAACCTTGGGACGACGCCGTTACCCTTGCTCTGACGTATGCGGAGATTCCCTACGATGTGGTGTATGATTCGGAAATCCTGGACGGGAAACTGAAAGATTACGACTGGTTGCATCTGCACCACGAGGATTTTACCGGGCAGATGGGCAAATTCTACCGCAATTACCGCCACATGGAGTGGTATAAGGCGGAGGAGGCTGCCAATCAGCAGACGGCTAAGAAATACGGTTATGCGAAGATTTCGGAACTGAAAAAGGCAGTGGTCAGAACGATTCGGGATTACGTAGCCAATGGCGGATTTATGTTTGCCATGTGTTCCGCTACGGATACGTATGACATTGCTTTGGCAGCAATGGATGTCGATATATGCGATGTTATGTTCGATGGCGACCCGGCAGATCCCGATGCCCAGGCGAAATTGGACTATTCCAAGACTTTCGCCTTCAAGGATTTCAAGTTGGAACTGAATCCGAATGTGTACGAGTATTCAGATATTGATGTCACCGATGGACGCAAGGTGCCGGAGAAGGAGGATTATTTCCTGTTGTTTGAGTTTTCCGCCAAATGGGATCCGGTTCCGACGATGTTGTGCCAGAATCACGAGAATATGATCAAGGGGTTTATGGGGCAGACTACGGCTTACAACCGGAAGCTGATCAAATCGAATGTGCTGGTCATGGGAGAGAACAAGGCTGCCGGAGAGGCACGGTATATCCACGGCGAACACGGCAGAGGCACCTGGACTTTTTTCGGCGGGCATGACCCGGAGGATTACCAGCATTACGTAGGAGACCCGATTACTGAACTGGATTTGCACAAACAGTCGGCGGGATATCGTCTGATTCTGAACAACGTGCTGTTTCCGGCTGCCAAGAAAAAACAACACAAAACATAATAACTGTCACGACCGAATCAGGTATCGCCGGTAAACCGGACAAGCAGTAAGGTCAGATCGTCCGACTGTTTGCAGGAGTTTATGTGTTTCGTGATGTCTTCCAGGATTGCCTGTGTGATTTGCCGGGGAGAGGCGGTGGCTGTTCTTTCCACGCACTTGATTAATCTCTCTTTGCCGAAAAACTGTCCGTCCGGATTCTCGGCATCTGTGATGCCGTCCGTATAGAAAAGTAGCGAAGTGTTTGCGGGAAAAGTGTAAGTGTATTCCGTGAAAGAATGATTTTCCCAAATGCCGATGGGATAGTCCAGATGTTGGGGAAAGTTGCTGATTGTGCTGTCTTTGCGGATAACCAAAGGATTGTGATGTCCCGCATTGGTATAGGTCAGCATTCCGGTGCGGATGTCCAGGATTCCTACAAACATGGTGATGTACATGGTGTCTTCGTCATCTTCGCACAAGTGTCTGTTGATGATGTTGCATATCTGTGCCGTGGAGGTTTGCGAACAGGCGACATACCGGAGAAGCCGGGATACCGATACCATGTAAAGCGCGGCGGGAATGCCTTTTCCGGAAACATCGCCGATGGCGAAGTATAACCGGTTGTCCAGTATGAAAAAATCATACAGGTCTCCTCCGACCTCCCTGGATTGGTGGAGTTCTGCCGATAGTTGGATTTGCGGCGGCAAAGTAATGTTGTGGGGCAAAAAGCGTTGCTGAATCTTCTGGGCGAGTTTCATTTCCGATTTTCTTTGCTCTTGCTCGGCAGTAGAGATTTTTAATTTCTTGATATAATTGGTCAGGTTGTGTTGCAGATAGCGGAAAGCGTTGCATAATTCGTTTATCTCGTAGCTGTATTTGAGGGTGGGAATGGGGGTGCTGAAATCTCCTTCGGCAATCCGGTGTGCCGCATAGGTCAGTTGCTTTAGTGGTGAAGAGTGACGGTGCACGATGTTGGCGATTCCGAAGAACAGGAACAATAATCCGCCGCCGAGGCAGGCGAGAACGCTCCAATGCAATTGGTGGCAGGCATTCAAGACCGGACAAGAGGGGCATACGATGCCCAGTTGCCAGTTCAGGCAAGGAATGGGTGCATAGTGGACGAAATATGGTTCGTGGCAGGAGGATGCGGGCTGAAAGTCATGGACGTGCTGCTGTGGAAAGGGAGATACCAGGTAATTGCCGGACGAGTCGATGATGAACAATTGTCCGTATTGTTCCGGTTTACAGTTGCAAATCAGCTCCGCAATGGCTTTCTGCGGAAAATCCAGTTTGAGGAATCCTGTCTGCCGGTTGTCCTCGTCATACAAAGGATAGCAGAAAGCGAGGGTCTTTTCTTGCCGGATGGTTGAGTATATCCAGCAACCATGTCCGGACTGCCGGATGATTTGCGTTTTTGTCGGAGGACGGAAAATACAATACCGGGGGTGTCCCGATTTGATTTCACCGTTGGTTTCCCGGATAGCGACCAGGTGGTGATGTGCGGTGGTGTCGGGGTTGGATACGTTGTCGTGCAGCGAACAACCGATTAGCTGGGGATGACAGAGCAACAGTCTTTCGGGCAGGACGGACAGGCTGTCCCGGGTGCGGCATCCGGTTGTTTCGAGCAGGTTTGCCGGTATGCTTTCCAGTCTGAGCATCTCCTTTTCAAAAATGACCGGTATGTTTTCGGCAAAAATCTGCGTCTGCATATAGGCATTGCTCCTGACAAAGTCCTTGACTGAATGCGTTAAAAACCATGAAATCAGGCCAAAGACAGAAATCAGTACGATAAAGAGGTAAAAAATGAGTTGCCTGGAGAAATGGGAGGGAGCGGATACGTCCATGTTTATAATAATTCCTTTATTGGAAGCTATACGTTCATGGGCAGGAAAAGGTTTGGTTTTCGGGAACTAATTTTAACACGGTGATGACCGGACGGAGACCTATGCGTCCCGGAAATCCGAGATACCCTTGTCCCCGGCTGACGTGAAGGTATTGATTTCCTTCGCGGTACAAACCGTCGTATTCCGGATAAAGGTATTGTGCCGGACTCCATTCTTTTTTCCCGATTTTTATTCCCATCTGCATGGCGTGGGTGTGTCCGGACAGGGTCAACTGTACGGGACGGTTCAAAATCTCCGCCCGCCAATGGGAGGGGTCGTGTGAGAGCAGGACAACAGAGCGGCGGTCGGGGATGGCATGCAACGCTTCGTCCACTCTGCCGTAACGGGGAAACGGCGGTTTGCCCCAATTTTCAACTCCTGCCAGCCACAAGGTGTCTTTTTGCAGGACAATGGGAACACAGGTGTTGTCCAACATGTGGAATCCCATTTTGTCCATGTTTTCATAAAAGCGTTTCAGGTTGTCCGCTTTTGCTTCCGGTGTATCCCAGCGGGTATAGTCGCCGTAATCGTGATTTCCCGTCACGGCGAATTTCCCGTATTTTGCTTTCAGCGCCTTGAGTTCGTCTATCCAGGGAATCATTTCGTCGGCAAAATTATTGACCATGTCTCCGGTAAAGACAATCAGGTCGGGGTGGAGGGCATTTACTTCCTTGACCAGCCGGGCAATGCCTTTATAGCTTTTCCCGTAGCTGCCAAGATGGATATCGGCAAGTTGGACGATGGTGAAATCCTGGAAGGCGGCGGGCAGGTGTTCCATTGGCACGGTCACTTCCTCCAGTTTATAGTTGTATCGTCCCCAGGTAATGCTGTAAAGCAAAAGCAGAAACAGGCATGCCGAAAGGATGGAAGCGACTTTTCGGAGGCATTCCGCAATCCGGCCGTTCCACCTTCGGAGCATCATTCCGATGCCGTTCAAGAGGATAAAGATGAGTTTCGGGGCATAGAACAATAGGAGCATGCCCATCAGCTTTTCAATCCAGAAATAGCCTTCCGGACCTTTCAGCCGGGGGACAAAGATTTGAAACAACGCCAATGCCAGGATGAAAAACAGGAATTGGGCAAGATAGGAAACGATTTGCCACTTTTTCTTTAAAAGATGCCTGAGTTGAAACCAGAGTATGCCATCGGTGAGGCTCAGGAACAATGCGCCTATTGCGAATATCAGAAAACTGCTTCTCATAGAATATGCCTGTTAAAATAATTTCCTGCGACGGGATGCGCCGCAGGTTTTAATGGATAAATCCGGTACGTCCGTGCCGACGGTTGAATCGTGCCGTATCTGCTAAAACAATCCGGTGATGCTGCCGTTTTCATCGATGTCGATGTTTTCGGCGGCGGGCTTGTCGGGCAGACCGGGCATTCGCATGATTTCTCCCGTAATCGGAATGACGAATCCTGCACCCGCTGCGATTTCAATCTGGCGGACGGTGACGATGAAATCTTTGGGACGTCCCAGTAATTTGGGGTTGTCGGACAAGGATTTCTGTGTTTTGGCAATACATACCGGCAGGTGTTCCAGTCCCAATGCCGCTATCTTTTTCAGGTCGCTTTTCGCCTGTGCCGTGTAGTCAATGGCTGCCGCACCGTAGATTTCCGTGGCGATGGTCTGGATTTTCCGGGGAATGTCCCAGTTCCAGTCGTAGAGCGGACGAAGCTCGCAGGTGCATTGTTCCGCCACCTTGGCTGCCAGCCGGGCTAATTGCTCGGCGCCTTCTCCGCCTTTTGCCCATACTTCGGCGACTTCCATCGGAACATCCAGTTCCCGGCATTTGTCCTGGATAACCTGAATTTCCGCTTCCGTGTCCGTTGTGAATTTATTCAAGGCAACGATGGGGCATATATTGAATTTTTTCATATTCTCCACATGCTTTTCCAGATTCTCGATACCTTTTTGCAGGGCTTCGATATTCTCTTCCTGGAGGTTGTCCGTTTTCACGCCACCGTGGTATTTGAGGGCGCGAACCGTGGCGACCAGTACGACGGCACTTGGATGCAATCCGGCTTTTACGCATTTGATGTCGAAAAACTTTTCCGCACCCAGGTCGAACCCGAATCCGGCTTCCGTGACCACAAAGTCGGACAGGGACAATCCCATGCGGGTGGCCAATATGGAGTTGGTGCCCTGCGCGATATTGGCGAAAGGTCCGCCGTGGATAATCGCCGTATATCCTTCGATGGTCTGCACCAGATTGGGTTTTATGGCTTCCTTCAGCAGTGCCGCCATGGCTCCGATGGCTTTCAGATCCCGGGCGTATACCGGTTTCTTGTCATAGGTATAACCGATGAAAATGTTTCCCATCCGTTCCTTCAAATCACCGAAATTTTCCGCCAGGCAAAGGATTGCCATG
>CAYNXE010000107.1:0-8040 GCA_964400995.1 uncultured Odoribacter sp. | reverse complement strand
ATACTCAAATATTCCCCGAAAAATAATTGTAATTCTGGAAAACCTTGCATTCCAAATAAAAAAAATCTTCTATAGCTTCTGGAAGCAATACATCAGAAACTTTCTCTATATAAGTCCAACAATATTCTCGACAAAACATTTGTTATATTACCAAATATTGATAATTTTGCAAAAAACAGACAAGCGATATGAAAACGACATCAGTGGCACTCGGAACCTATTTCGAGGATTTCATCAGGGCGAAAATTTCACAGGGACGCTACAACAATGCCAGCGAGGTTATACGAGCCGGCTTGCGTCTTCTAGAAGAAAACGAGCAGCAAATAGTAGCACTCAAAGCAGCCATCAATGAGGGAGTTGAAAGCGGTGTAGCCGAGAACTTCAACCCGCACGAACATCTGAAGGCTCTAAAAGCAGCACGCGCCAATGGCTAAATACCATTTGACCAACAAGGCGATCGAAGACCTTGCAGACATCTGGAACTACACTTTCGACATGTGGTCGGAACGGCAGGCGGATGATTATTACAATATGCTGGTATCTTCCTGTCAAAAGATTGCGACTAATCCCCACCTCTTCGGCAAACGCTATGACGAGATATTCGACGGACTGCGCGGGTTCAAGACCGGCAAACATCTCCTGTTTTATCGAATGCTCAACGGCGGAGAGGTGGAAATCATCCGTATCCTCCATGAGCGTATGGACCTGCGAAACAGAATGACCGAATAGAGCGATGCCGCAATCACACAGCGGAGCGTGTCCGATGGCATTTTCGGGCAGTACTTGTCGCAGCATTCAGTAGCAAATCAAAGTTTGAGCCACAGCATAAATCCAAATCGAAACTGAAAACACTGACGGCTCCATATCCTTCCATTTTTCCTCCTTTTTGTCCGGTATTTCCAGAGATTAATCGTATTTTTGTCCTTTGGAAATCCATACTCGAAATATGATTGAAATCAAAAACATAAAAAAGAGCTACGGCAATCTGGAAGTGCTCAAAGGCATCAACCTGACCATCCCGGAAAACAAAATCATCACCATCGTGGGGGCAAGCGGAGCCGGCAAAAGCACCCTGCTGCACATCCTGGGGACGCTGGACACTCCGGACTGCGGAGAAATCTGGTACGACCGGGAGAACATCGCCACCTACTCCTCCAACAAACTGGCAACGTTCAGAAACAACAACATCGGTTTCGTGTTCCAGTTCCACCATTTGCTACCCGAATTTACGGCACTGGAGAATGTCTGCATGCCGGCATGGATCAAAGGCATAAGTAAAAAAGAAGCGGAAAAGAAAGCCCTGGATTTATTGCAACGGCTCGGCTTGCAGGAAAGAATCTCCCACAAGCCTTCCGAACTGTCCGGTGGAGAACAGCAAAGGGTTTCCGTTGCCCGCGCCCTGATAAACAACCCCAAAGTGGTGCTTGCCGACGAACCCTCGGGCAACCTGGACGCGCACACAAAAAACGAGCTCCACAGGCTTTTTTTCACCCTTCGCGATGAAATGCGGCAAACCTTCGTCATCGTGACCCACGACACCGAGCTGGCGGAAATGTCAGACCTGAAGATTTCGCTCCAGGACGGCAAACTCCTGTAACCCCCAAACCCTGAAAAATAGAAATAGTTTTTATAAAATAACTAAAATCACACAACCCTCATCCTGAATTGGAAGTATACTTCATAGCTTTTTGTCGGACAACCTTTTAATTTTTATTTTATTTCGTTTATCTTTGCACGATTTAAATTAAGAGAAACAACTATGAAGTACACGAATGAAATGGATAAAGTCAGCTACAGCCTGGGATTGAGCATCGCCAGCAACCTGATTTCATCCGGAGTCAATACCATTCACACGGAAGCGTTCAACGATGCCCTGACCACTGTATTTGCCGGAAAAATGCCGGAAATAACTCCCGACGAAGCCAACCGCATCTTGCAGGATTATTTCAACAAGATTCAGCAGGCTCAAGGCGAAAGCGCCAAAAAAGCAGGCGAGCAATTCCTGGCGGAAAACAAGAAAAAAGAAGGAGTCGTAACGTTGCCCAGCGGCTTGCAATATAAAATATTGACCGAAGGAAACGGTCCGAAGCCCAAGGCTTCCGACACGGTGAGATGCCATTACGAAGGCAGACTGATCAACGGCCAGGTATTCGACTCTTCCATTCGCAGAGGCGAACCGGCTGAATTTCCGGTAAGCGGCGTCATCGCCGGCTGGGTGGAGGCGCTCCAACTGATGCCCGTTGGTTCCAAATGGCAACTCTACATCCCGTCCGAACTGGCTTACGGCACCCACGGGGCAGGTCAGTCCATCGGTCCGAACGAAACCTTGATTTTCGACGTAGAAGTCCTGGCCATCGTATAACGGCACCGCTTCGGGCAAAGCACAATTACAATCGAATTTTTATTTATACAACAAATTCAATAAACAGCACAATGAAAACAAAAAATTTACTCCTTGTTTTGGTAGTTGGAGCCATGGCTCTGGGATGCAATTCTGTAAACCAGACAAGCGCACCTTTAAAAACGGCAGCCGATACCGCCAGTTTTTATTTAGGCTACCTGAACGGTAACGGTCTGGTACAAATGAAAATGACCGACCTGAACATGAGTGCCCTAGTGGCAGGCATGAATTCGGCTCTGCAAAAGAAAGAGGTTCAACCGGACCAGCAGACCATGGAAATGTACTTAAACAGCTATTTCCAGAGATTATCCATCATGCGCGCCACTGAAAACCTGGAAAAAGGAAAAAAATTCCTGGCTGAAAACGCAAAGAAAGCAGGCGTAGACACCCTGTCAGACGGCATCCAGTACAAAGTCATCAAAGCAGGTGAAGGACCAAAACCCCAGGAAACAGACATCGTCAAAGTGAACTACAAAGGAACTTTGCTGGACGGCACCGAATTCGACTCCTCTTACAAAAGAGGCGAACCTGCCGAATTTCCACTGAACCGGGTGATTCCGGGATGGACCAAGTCATTGAAAGAAATGCCCGTAGGTTCAACCTGGGAAATTTACATTCCTTCCGACCAGGCTTATGGTCAAAGAGGCGGCGGTCCCATCGGACCTAACGAGACGCTGATTTTCGAAGTTGAATTGCTGGAAATCGTAAGTCCGGAAGCGGACAAAAAATAATCTGTTTTTTAGCAGATAAATTCAAGTCCGGGGGAAAATTTCCCCCGGACTTTGTTATCTTTGCAGGCACAATCAATCTTTACGGCATGAATTACGAAATAAGCGGAAAGCTGATATTCAAGGAAGACACGCAACACATCAGCGACAAGTTCCAGAAACGAGAGTTTGTCATCGAAGTAGAAAACGAGAAAAATCCGCAATGGAACGACTTTGTAAAAGTCCAGTTGATACAGGACCGGTGCGATTTGCTCGAAAACATCGCCCTGAACGAAAACATCAAAGTGTACTTTAACATCCGGGGTAGAAAATGGGAAAACAAGGGACAGACGTCCTACTTTACCAATCTGGAAGGCTGGAGAATAGAAAAACTGACTCCGCAGAGCCCGGAAAACATTCCCGTTCCGGAATATCAGGTGGAAGACATTCCCGCCATGCCCGAAGCGGACGACCTGCCCTTCTGAGCCTCTTCGGCAGATTCATCATATACCCATGTGCCCTGGAAACAACTTTCACGGGTATATGGGTATTTCATTTTACAACATACCGATTTCCACAAACATCTTTTTATATGCCTCCGCCTTTTCGGGCAAAGGCTTGGGATAGGCACGGGACGATGAAGGCATACGGTAAAGCCGTAAAGCCCTGCCCCGATACACAAATTCCGAAAACTCTCCTACCTTGGGCTCCTTCGCATTCACAAGCGCCAGCAACGAGTCTGTCGCCTTTTGTCCGGTTGTCACGATAGCCCGGCACTCCGGCAACCGCGCTAATACCTCCTCCAAATCCAGCGACTGCACAATCTCCAAAAATTTATCCGAAGCATTGTCCTGCAACCGTATCACTTCTCGGCCGGTATCCGACAAGGCGATGCCTTTCCGTTGCAAAAAATCCCGGATGCTCGGTTCACAAAACGACTTTTTATCCTCCGTCAAGAAATAATCCCTCTCATCAAAAAACACCAGACCGAAAATCCGCCACATGTCATTCTGAAAATTGGGATAATAGAAATCCATTTTCCAACGATTCCGGGGAGGCGGAAAGCTCCCCAACATCAACAAACGGGCTCCGGTCGGGAAAAAAGGCTCCCACGGATGAGTCTCCGTTTTCCTTCCATTTCCTTCCATTATATTCTATTTTCTTCCACGCCTATTTGATGTCGCTGATTTTGCAGACTTCCAAGAAAGAAGCCCCCCGAACATGGCCGAAACTGCCTCCGATGACCAAAATCTGGTCTTCCGGATGATGCCCCTTTTCCAACAACACCTTCGGAATATCCCTCATAAATTCATCCCGGGAAGAAGGTTTTACGGAGAAATAAGCCTCCACCCCGTAAGACAGCGACAATTCCCGCATCACCTGTTTGTCATAACAACGGGCATAAACGGGCTGTCCACCTCGGAAAGCGGACAAGTAGCGGGCGGTTCGTCCGGACATCGTATCCACCACAATCGCCTTGACCGGCAACATGGTGGTCATCCGCACCGCCACGCGCGCCAGGGCAGCAGTAATCTCGTTATTAATCCGAACCAAATTGCGATTGGCATCCGGCGGCGCAGTCAGTTCATTCGCTTCCGCCACCTTCGCCATCACCCTGACCGCCTCCAGCGGATAATCGCCGTAAGCCGTCTCGCCACTCAACATAATGGCATCCGTACCGCTGAACACGGCGTTGGCAATGTCGCTGACCTCCGCCCGGGTGGGACGCGGGTGGTCAATCATCGTATGCAACATTTGAGTGGCAATAATCACCGGTTTCTTGCTCTCAATGCACTTATTGACAATCAAACGCTGAATACGCGGTATCTTTTCCGCATCAATCTCTATGGCAAGGTCACCCCGGGCAACCATAACCCCGTAAACGTGATCCAGAATCTCGTCAATGTGATCCACCCCCTCCTGATTCTCTATCTTGGCAATAATCTTTATCTTGCTGTTGTGTTCATCCAGGATTTGCTGTATCTGCAACACATCCTCCTTGTTTCGGACAAACGAATGGGCAATAAAATCCAGCTTGTTCTTGATGGCAAAGTCGATGAAAATCCGGTCTTTGTCGCTCAACGACTCCAGGTGCATACAGGCTCCTGGCACATTGACGCTCTTCTTGTTCTTGATTTCCCCCGGATTGGAAGCCACCAGCACCAGACGGTCCTGCGTCTTCTCCTTGACGACAAATTCCACATCCCCGTCATCAATCAGCACCTTCGCCTCCACCTGGACATCCTGCACAAAATTGCCATAAGAAACGTGTATCATCTTGTCTCCAGTCGCATCCATATCTCCGGACATATATACCATCTCCCCCTTCTCCACCCGAAGAGGCGTACCTATGCCGGTGGTCCGCACCTCCGGTCCCTTCGTGTCTATCAAAAGCGACAAGTTATCGGAAACGGCACGGACATTGTTCACCACCTTCATCGCCTCATCCAAAGTCTGGTGAGCCGTATTCAAACGAACGACATTCACGCCCGCCTCATACAATTCTTTCAAAAAATCGACATCGCACCGCTTGTCCGAAATCGTCGCTACAATCTTCGTCCTTTTCATATTTGATTACTTTATATACTATTCTCAGATTTATCGAATCTCCCTTAAAATAGTTTGAAAAACAAATCATTTTTTCAACGCCAGCAAAGCCAGTTCATAGGAATCCAGCCCGAATCCCATGATGACGCCCCGGCAAACCGCCGTCAAATAAGAAACATGGCGGAACGCTTCCCGGGAGGCGGTGTTGGAAATATGCACCTCGACCACTGGAGCGGAAACGGCGGCCACGGCATCGGCAATCGCCACGGAAGTATGCGTGTATGCCCCCGCATTCAAAATAATGCCGTCGTACGAAAAACCCACCTCGTGAATCTTGTCTATCAGCTCCCCTTCTATATTGGACTGATAATATTCAATCTCCACCTCCGGGTATTTTCCCCGCAGTTTGTCCAGGTAATCCGGAAAAGACTTGCGACCGTAAACATCGGGCTCCCGAACGCCCAACAAATTCAAATTAGGTCCGTTAAGTATCAGTATCTGCATTTTACTTCGTTTTGTTTCCACGATATTCATACAAAATTAGTCATTTTTTCTCTCACCGCATCCTGTTTATGAAATCTTTGGCTGTGAAAAGCAGGAAAGAGGAAAGGACGGTCTGGATATTCGGTTCAGGAAGTGAAAAGGTCGTCCATCTTCACTTCGCTATGAACAATTCTTCACATTCCCTTTTTCGGGAAACGAGTTTGTCTTGCATACAACTATCTTTTTTGCAAAGATAGTCGTTTTCGGCTGCAAAACCATTTTTCTCGTTGAGTTATTACCTTTTCTTATGTGTAATTCAAAATAAGGTAATAGCTCAACAACCATTTATGATTTAAGATATTACTTTATCCGTGTAATTTGACGAGTAAAAGTAGTATCTTATTGTATTGAATATATTAAGGTAGGTGTATTTCGAGTTTCGAGGCAAAATAAGATCACACAATTTATTGAAGAAAGGTCTTCGGATTTTTCTTTATAGTTGGATTTTTCACATTACTCAATCATCTGAATATCAATTAATTTATTAATAATTTTACATCCACATTTTACATTTATGGACTTTTTTGTTCCCGCTTGCACATTGGGTGCATTTTTTCTAAATTTGTCGCCACTTTAACAAGAATCAAATAAACACATCATCAGTATGAACAGTGCCATAGAAATCAAAGAGAACATCTATTGGATCGGGGTCAATGACCGCAAAACTCATATTTTTGAAAATTACTGGCCGCTCCCGAAAGGCGTAGCCTATAATTCATACGTCATCATCGACGAAAAAGTCGTGGTCGTCGATACCGTGGAACGCAGCCAAATGGACAATTACCTGGACACCCTCCAGGCAGTACTGCAAGGACGCAAGGTGGACTACCTTATCGTCAACCACATGGAACCGGACCACTCCGGAGCCATAAAAAGCCTGCTTTGCCATTATCCGGAACTGACCGTCATCGGCAACAGCAAAACCTTCCCCATGCTCCAGAACTATTACGGCATAGACGGAAATCTGCTGGAAGTGAAAGAAGGCGAAAGCCTTTCCATCGGCAAAAGGACGTTGAACTTCTACATGGTGCCCATGCTGCACTGGCCCGAAACCATGGTCACCTACCTTCCGGAAGACCGCCTCATCTTCAGCGGAGACATTTTCGGAGCATTCGGAACGCTGGACGGCGGCATCTTCGATGACCAGGTGGACCTGGATTATCTGGAAGAAGAAATCAGCCGCTACTATTCCAACATTGTCGGGAAATACGGCGTACCCGCCCAGACGGCATTAAAGAAACTGAGCCCGCTGCCGCTCGACATGATTTGCGCCACGCATGGTCCTATCTGGCGGAGCCACATCGCCGACATCGTCGCCAAATACGACAAGTGGAGCAAATACGACACCGACGAAGGCGTAGTCATCGCTTTCAGTAGCATGTACGGACACACGGAACAAATGGCGGATGCCATCGGACGTTTCCTGGCGGAAAAAGGCATCAGAAAAATCCGCATCCACGACACGTCCAAAACCCACCCCTCATACATCATCAACGACATCTTCCGGTACAAAGGAGTGATCCTGGGCAGTTGCGCATACAACGGCGGCATCTTCCCCACGATGGAGAACCTGCTCTGCGAACTGGAAAACATGGGGGTTAAAAACCACTGTCTGGCCTATTTTGCCAACAAGACCTGGGGCGGAGGAGCACTGCCACGCTTCAAGGCGTTCGCCGAAAAAATAAAATGGGAAGTGGTCGCCGAACCGAGCGAAGCAACCGGCGCCCTCAAACCGTCAGACCTGGAGCAATGCAAAGCCATTGCCGAAGCCATGGTCGCCAAACTGAAAGCGAACTAAACAAAACAACAGCCCCTTAAATGCCGAAAGACTTTTAAGGGGCT
>CAYNXE010000106.1:0-8115 GCA_964400995.1 uncultured Odoribacter sp. | reverse complement strand
ATTCGTATCTTTGCCGGAAATAAAAAGGAGAAGCGATGGAAGATTTTCAGCATGTCGGGTATAGCAAGGAAGTGATTGAGTTTGTGGCGGTTTGTAAGGAGTTTTGTGATTTTGTCGAGACGGCGCCGCAGATGAAACGGAAAGATTTTGTCTTGCGTTTGCAAAAGTTTATGCCGTTGATTTACCTGAAAGGGGCACTTTTGCCGGAGAGCGATGCGGAGGAGGAGGGACTGACGGAGGATTTTGTGACGGAGGAGCAGTATAATTTTTTGTACGGGGAGGTGCATCGTCTGCTGGGGGAATACGATGAGTATCTGGAGGTGTTCGATGATAATATGCAGTATAGCGAGGCACCGGTGGTACATTCCATTGCCGAGAAGGTGTGTGACATTTATCAGGATTTGAAAAATTTTATTTCTTCTTTCCGTTGTGGCATTCCGGAGGTCATCGGGGAGGCGTTGTGGCAGTTGAACAATAGTTTCGAGCTGTATTGGGGCAGGGCTTGTGCCGGGGTGTTGCGTGCCGTTCACCACGTCGTGTTTCAGGTCAAGGATGAAGAATAAGGATATAGTTATGGTGGTGGATTTAAAGAAGAGCGTCAGTAAAGAGGAGATTGAGCAATTGCCTCCGTTTGTTTTTGAGGGAGAAGTCACGGTCATCGAGGATGCCGCTACTGCCGACCGGATGGCGGAATCGCTCCGGGGGTGTGCTTGCCTGGGATTCGATACCGAGACGCGTCCGGCGTTTCGCAAGGGGGAGTCCTATAAGGTCGGGTTGTTGCAATTGGCGACTTCGGAACAGGTCTATCTGTTTCGGCTGAACAAGTGTGGTTTGGGCAAGCCTTTGCGGGATTTGCTCGGCGATGCCCGGGTGCTCAAGGTGGGTGTCGGGATTCGGGACGATTTGAGGAGTTTGCGGAAATTGGGCGATTTTGTCCCGGCGTCTTTTGTGGATTTGCAGGAATATGCCGCTCGCTTCGGGATTGAGGATAAGTCTTTTTCCAAATTAATGGCGATTATTTTTCAGGTCAAGATATCGAAGAGACAGCGTACTTCCAATTGGGAGATGCCGGTATTGAGCGAGCGGCAGATCCGTTATGCCGCTACCGATGCCTGGGGGGCTTTGGAGATGTATCTGAAACTTTCCAGCAGTATTTAAGGTTTGGCGGAAGCATTGGGAAGGGTGAAGAAGAAAGTCGTGCCGATGCCTTCCTGGGAGGAAAACCAGAACTTCCCTTTGTTCAATTTGATGAAATCCTGGCTCAGGGGCAGTCCCAGTCCGCTGCCTTTTTCATTCTTGGTGCCGTAGGTCGTGATGTATTCATTGGATTTCAGTAATTTTTTTTGATTCTCTTTCGAGATTCCTCGCCCGTTGTCTTTTATGCTGATTAAGATACATTCCTGTTGCGGAGTTGCCGAGATGTCAATCTGTCCTCCCGGATAGGTGAATTTTATGGCGTTTGAAATCAGGTTGCGCAGTACGGTCTGCACCATATCTTTGTCCGCATAGACTTCGAACGGTTCTGTTGCGTGGTTGCGTATGGCGATGTTCTTGCCGGAGGCGATAGGTTGGAATAGCGAAACGGTCTGACGTATCGTGATGTTCAGGTGGAAGGGGGTGGCGTACACCTTGGTTTTTCCGTTCTGGTTCCGGGTCCAGCGGAGCAGGTTTTCCAGCAGATTGAATGCCTCTTCGGTGGTTTCGTTGGTTATCCGGAACCATTTCAGTATGTCGGGGTCTTTTATTTTATGGAACTGGTTTTCAATGGAGGAGTTGATCATCTTTATGGTGCTGATGGGCATCCTCAGGTCGTGTGCGATGACGGAATATAGTTTGTCGCGGGCTTCCAGGGTTTGTTTCAGTTTGACGTTTTGCCTGCGAATGATTCGCTCGGAATGCAGAAGTTGCAATTGCCTGCGGATGCGGATGACGAGTTCCCGGGGGTGGAAGGGTGCCATGATGAAGTCGATGTAGTCCCGGTTCAGGTGTTCCGGAATGCGGATGTCTTCGGGTGTTTTTGCCAGCAGCAGTATCGGGAGCCGAAGGGTGGTCCGGTTGTTCTTTACTTCCTGGATGATTTTGTTTTTGTGCCGGGCATAGGTTTCCGCATCGACCAGAATCAAATCGGGCGTAGTGTTGTCGGCGATTTGTCGTGCTTCCTGGTAGTGGGCGGCTTCGAGCACCTGGAAGGCGGCATCCCGGAGGGTTTCCACAAGGCGGGTCGCTTCCGCAGAGGAGGGGTGGACGAGCAAAAGGGTGTATTTACGGTTGTTTATGGGCATGCGGAGGTTATTTTTCAATCAGGGATTGACAGATTTTATCCAATTGGGAGAGGTGCAGTTCTATTTCTGTCCATTCCGGAAAGTCCGTTTTTTTCTTTTTTATGTTGTGGCGGACGGAGGCAAGCTCAGAGCGTATGTTTTTCAAGCGGTTGTATTGCAGGAGAAAGGATATGTTTTGTTCGTGGTATTTTTTCAGGTGGAGCAATAATCGGTGTGTTTGCGTGTAGTTGTTCAGGTGGGTGGCGATGACGGAGGCCAATTGGCAGAGTGTTCGGATTTCCTCGGCGGACCAGTCGTGGATATGACGGCATTGAAGGAAGGAGATGAACGCCAGGTGGGCTCCGGATTCAAACAGGGGTAGCAATAGCATTTGTCGGCAGTCTTGTTCTTTCAGCAGGGTGCTGATGTCCGAATCTGCGGATGCTTCGTCGCGAATCAGGATGTAGTTTTGTGCGCAGAGCTGGTTTTCCAGCGTTGGCTGGCAGAAGATGCCGGCGTGTTTCCATTTGTCCGGTGTCGGACCGCTTTCTTTGGCATACCATTCATAGACGATGTCGTAGGTCATATCGTCGCGGATTTCAAGGATGTGAACCCTGTCGTGTCCGGTGAATATTCCTGCCGATTTCAAGGCTTGCTTGATGTTTTTCGGGAAATGACGATAAGAAGACAATGACCTGTTCAAATGCAGCAGCAGTTCGGTGAAGGTGTCAATGGTGGAATATGTGTCGTTGCCTGTTTGCATAGCATTTCAGTGTTAATTTTTCGCCCGGTTTATATAATTTAACCGCTATATATATCGAAAATGTGTTTGGGAGGTTGCGTTCCGTTTCGGTTTTAACGTTTGATTTTGAGGCAGGCTTGGAGGAAAATTGTACAGGATAGGTTAGTGTAAATCAAATACTTGTTTGTATGCGGACGCGTTTTTTCATAAAAAATGTCGTAAATGTTTGGTGGCAATATGATTTTTTGTACTTTTGTGCCCGGGTAAGTCCTATGCGACCAGCTCCTGCAGAATCCCCCAGGGTCGGAAGACAGCAAGGGTATGTGGTTGTAGCGGTGCGACATAGTCAGCTTACCCGTTTTCGGAAACCGCCTCTTTAGCTCAGCTGGCCAGAGCACGTGATTTGTAATCTCGGGGTCGTTGGTTCGAATCCGACAAGAGGCTCGAAAAGTCAAGATGCTGTTATAGCTCAGGGGTAGAGCACTTCCTTGGTAAGGAAGAGGTCGTGAGTTCAAATCTCACTAACAGCTCCACGGAAGTCGGCCTTTGCAGGCTCTTCCACAATACCGACGGCGCTATCGTCTAGGGGTTAGGACGTAAGATTCTCATTCTTAAAACAGGGGTTCGATTCCCCTTAGCGCTACGAGAAAGGCAGGAATAATCCTGCTTTTTTTATGTTTGGGGAATTCCTTGTTTTTAACGAAACGTTAACATTCGGATGGTAAACCCGGAGGAGGTGGATTTGTCCAAAGGGTATTTAAAAGGGGTTTTAATTCAATTTTAGTATAAATGAAGAGGGTGCGGGTGTGTGCCGTGCTTTCGGTGTTTTGACAGTTTGAAGGATGAATAAGTATGCAAAGATTTCTTTGGGAATTGCGCTTCCGATAGCATTGGTTGCTTGGGCGGTGATTCCCCGGCTTGGCGGTGATTCCGAGCAGAAGACGGTAAAGGGGCAAGGAAATGCGTCGCGGGGCAGGTTGCCTGTGACCGGAATTGTCGCTCAATATTCGATGTCGACCAATGGCGTGCCGGTCACCGGTACGATGCTTGCCAACGAGGAGGTGGAGCTGGTTGCCGAAATTGTGGGTAAGGTGCGGAAGATTTATTTTCAGGAGGGTAGTTTTGTGAAGGCGGGGCAGTTGTTGTTGAAGGTGGACGATGCCGACCTGCAAGCCCAGTTGACCCGTTCGGAATTTCAGAAGAAGCTGTTGTCGGAGAAGCTGGAGCGTCAGCGGATTCTGCTGGAGCGGGAGTCGATTAGCCGGGAGGCTTTCGACCAGTTGCAGACGGATTACAATATGCTGGAGGCGGATATTGAGTTGTTGAAGGTGAAAATCAGCCGGACGGAAATCCGTGCGCCTTTCGACGGTGAAATGGGCTTCCGTTATGTAAGCGAGGGCAGTTATGTGCAGCCCAGTTCCAAGATTGCCTCCATTGTCGATAATTCCGTATTGAAGTTTGAATTTTCCATTCCGGAGCGGTATGCCGACAATGCGTTGAAAAACCGGGAGGTGTGTTTTCGGGTGACCGGTAGCGATAAGTTGTATTCGGCGAGTGTGTATGCCGTGGATCCGTTGATTGACGTGAAGACCCGGATGATATTGTTGCGTGCCCGTTTTCAGAATAAGAATCACGAGTTGATGCCGGGTATGTTTGCCAAGGGAAGTATTTCGTTCGGCGGGAAGAATGCGTATATTGCCGTGCCCACCGTGGCGGTTGTGCCTGATATGGACGGGAAGCGCCTGTGGGTGGTGCGGAACGGCAAGGCGGTGAGCGTGCCTGTGGAAACGGAAAGCCGGAACGAGAAGAATGTGGAGGTGGTGTCCGGCATTGTTGCCGGGGACACGGTGCTGACCGGCGGATTGATGCAGTTGCGTGAAGGAATGACAGTCGGTGTGACGTTGAAGAAGGCGGTTGCAGACTGATGAATGGGTAACTTGTAAAATTGGACTAAAAATGAGTTTATCGTCAACGTGTATAAAACGGCCCGTGTTTGCGACGGTGATGAATATCATCCTGATTTTGGTGGGGTGTATCGGGCTGGTGTTTTTGGGGGTGCGTGATTATCCGAGCGTGGATCCTCCGATTATTTCCGTTTCCACCAGTTTCCCCGGAGCGAATGCGGATGTCATTGAGACGCAGATTACGGAGCCTTTGGAGTCTGCCATCAACGGTATTCCGGGGATTCGGTCTTTGACCAGCCAGAGCCGGGACGGGCGCAGTTTCATTACTGTGGAGTTTGAATTGGAGGTGGATTTGGAAACGGCTGCCAATGATGTGCGGGACAAGGTGTCCGGCGCTATGCGCAAGTTGCCGCAGGATGTCGATGCGCCGACGGTCAGCAAGGCGGATGCGGACGCGCAGCCGATTTTCGGGGTATCTCTGAGGAGCGACCAGCGTTCGTTGATAGACCTCAGTATGTATGCCGAGCAGTATTACAAGGAACGGTTGCAGACGATTGCCGGGGTCAGCAGTGTGACCATCTGGGGGGAGAAACGCTATTCCGTCCGTTTGCGTATGGATCCCGCCTTGCTGACGGCTTATTCGGTGACGCCGATGGATGTGCGGGATGCGGTCAGCCGGGAGAATATCGAGTTGCCTTCCGGACGCATCGAAGGGGACAATACGGAGTTGACTATCCGGACGCTGGGGCGTCTGCTGACCATAGAGGATTTCAATCGCCTGGTGATTCGGGAAGATGGCGACAAGGTGGTGCGGTTTCAGGACATCGGGGTGGCGGAGGTGGATGCCGAGGAGACCCGTTCCATTATGAAGCGGAACGGTGTGCCGATGGTTGCCTGCGTGATTATTCCGCAGCCGGGTGCTAATTACATTGATATTGTGGACCGGGCATACGGGGTTATGGCGGATATGCAAAAGGATTTGCCTGATGACGTGGAGGCGGGAATCGCTTTCGACAATACGGTTTTTATCCGGAGTTCAATCAATGAGGTGAAGGATACCATTGTCGAGGCTTTTGTTTTGGTGGTGCTGATTATCTTTTTGTTTTTACGGAATTGGCGGACCACTTTGATTCCGGTGCTTGCCATTCCGATTTCTTTGGTGGGGGCGTTTTTTGTGATGTATCTGGCGGGATTTTCCATTAATATCCTGACTGTGCTTGCCATTGTGCTTGCCATTGGTCTGGTGGTCGATGACGCGATTGTGGTGATGGAGAATATTTATACCAAGATAGAGCAGGGTATGTCGCCGCTGGAAGCCGGTTTCAAGGGGGCGAATGAGATTTTCTTTGCCGTGATTGCGACGACGGTGGCTTTGGTGGCGGTGTTCTTTCCGATTGTTTTTTTGCAGGGTACGACCGGGCGGTTGTTTCGGGAGTTCAGTATTGTGATTACGGGTGCCGTGATTATTTCTTCTTTCGTGGCACTGACGTTTACGCCGATGATTTCTACGAAGTTGCTGACCCGCAATGTGACCGGAAACTGGTTTTACCGGAAAACCGAACCGTTTTTTGAGGGGATGATTGACACCTATCGCCGGATGTTGGTTCGGTTTATGAAGGTGCGCTGGGTGGCTCTTTTGATGCTGGGCGGTACCGCATTGCTGATTGGGTTGTTGTGGATGTCTGTTCCTTCGGAAATGGCTCCCCTGGAGGACCGTTCAAATATTCGCATCACTTCCACGGCTCCGGAGGGGGCGACTTTTGAATATATGAGCCGTTATTCGGACGAGCTGAGCAGTTTTGTGGAGCAGGAGGTTCCGGAGCAGGAGAAGATTATCCAGATGATTGGTGCCGGAAACACGAACCGGGCGAATTTGAATCTGTGGCTTGTCGATCCGGAGGAGCGAAGCACCACCCAGCAGGAAATTGCCGATGAGCTTGCCGTACAAGTGCGTAATTTCACGGGAGCCCGTACGATGGTTTCCCAGCAGCAGACGTTTGGCGGACGGCGGGGCGGACTGCCTGTGGAGTATGTGATTCAGGCCAAGAATCTGGAGGATTTGAAACGGATATTGCCCCGCTTTATGGATGAGGTGAATCAAAGTCCGGTCTTTTCCGTTGCTGACGTGAATTTGAAATTTACCAAGCCGGAACTGACCATTAATATTGACCGGGACAAGGCTGCCGTGTTGGGGGTTTCTATGCAGAATATCGCCCAGACCCTGCAATTGACTATGAGTGAGCAGCGGGTCGGTTATTTTATCCTGAACGGAAAACAGTATCAGATATTGAGCGAAATCGACCGGGCTTACCGGAACAAGCCTTCGGATTTGCGGAGTATTTATGTTCGGAACAGCAACGGGGAGTTGATTGCATTGGACAATTTGGTGACGGTTTCCGAGAGTTCTATGCCGCCCCAGCTTTACCGTTATGACCGCTTTGTGGCGGCTACGGTTTCTGCGGGACTGGCAAAGCGCAAGACCATTTCGCAGGGGTTGGAGGAGATGGACCGGATTGCGAAGGAGGTGCTGGATGACAATTTCAAGACGACGTTGTCGGGAAGTTCCAAGGATTTTGTGGAGAGTTCTTCCAGTCTGATGTTCGCCTTTGTGTTGGCTTTGGTATTCATTTATCTGGTGCTGGCCGCTCCGTTCGAGAGTTTCCGCGACCCGCTGATTAGTCTGTTGACGGTGCCTTTGGCGTTGATTGGCGATATGGTTTCCTTGTGGTATTTTGACCAGACGATGAATATTTTCAGTGAAATCGGTATCATTATGTTGATTGGTCTGGTGTCCAAGAACGGCATTTTGATTGTGGAGTTTGCCAATCAGCGGAAGCTGCTGGGTGAGCCGATGCTGGAGGCCGTGACCAATGCGGCTGTCGCCCGTTTCCGTCCCATTCTGATGACCAGTTTGTCCACGGTGCTGGGTATTTTGCCGATGGCGATGGCAACGGGAGCCGGAGCGGAAAGTCGTGTCGCCATGGGTATTGCCGTTGTGGGGGGTATGGTTTGTGCGACCTTGTTGTCTTTGTTCGTGATTCCGGCGATATATACCTATCTTTCTTCGGACAGGGTGCGGGTAATCGAGGAAGAACACAAGGAATAAAGAAGTTTGGATTTTAAAATATGGAGTAATATGCGTGTTTTGTTATTTTGCGTGCTTTGTTGGGCGTTTTTCATTCAGGAAAGGGTGTCGGCGCAATCGAAA
>CAYNXE010000105.1:0-8124 GCA_964400995.1 uncultured Odoribacter sp. | reverse complement strand
CCACGCTATTGTAATCCACATAAATCTTGTCAATGATGCCGGACACCTGCGTACCGACTTCCACCTGAGTAACCGGTTCCACCGTTCCCGTAGCGGAAACCATATTGGACATTGAATTGCGGCTTACCCGGCTCACTTCCCAGTCGACCTTCATCTTGGAACCGCAACCGTGAAACATCCAGGAAGTTGCTCCCAGCACGATGACAAGCCCGCTAATTGTGATAAACTTTCTCTTTTTCATTATATTGACATTTTTAATTGATTTACTCCACTACGATTTCCTTGCCCTGATAGAAATTCAGCAATTGTATGTTCAAAACCGCCATATACTTCGCCTGGACGGATTCCAAGCGGGCGGACAACAAATTATTCTGCTCCGTCAACATCTCCAGCGGATTCCTCATACCCAGAAAGAACTGCTCCTGCGTAAGACTGAAAGACAGCTCCACCGCCTTCAGGTTCTCCTGTGCCGAACGATAACGCTCCTGTGCCGACACCGCCGCCTGATACACGTTTTCAATGAACTTCAACAAATCTTTCTGTACGTTTTCATAATTCAGTTCCGCACGCTCGATGTTCAACTGAGCCAGATTCACCGCCGTCTTGTTGGAACGATTGCTGAAAATAGGTACGCTCAAGGTCAATCCCACGCTTTCGCTCCAATTGTGCTTCATCTGGCTGCCCCAGGGGTTGCCCGACAGATGGTTTGTCCCCAAGCCGGCGGACAACCGGAGACTCGGCAGATAGCCCGCCCAGGCTTTCTCCTTCTCCACTCCGGCAATTTTTATATTCAACTGATTGTATTTCACCTCCGGACGAATCCCCAAAGATGCCAGATAGACATTTTCCTTGGTAGGCAAAGCCACCAGCACATCCTCGTCGGACAATTCCGGTATCGCCAACTGCATCGAATCTCCGATGCCAAGCTCCAGCAACTGCTTCAAGTCCAGCCGGGCGTCCGCCAAGGCATTTTGCGCCACCACCAACTGGTATTTGTCCGAAGTATATTGAGACTCCAATTGCGCAAAATCGGCTTGCGACAACGAACCGGCATTCATCAGCTCCCTGCCCCGGTCACGCTGCGCCTGCGAAACCGCCACCGTATTCTCGTTGATTTTCACCGTCTCGTTGGCATACAGCAACTGCAGGAAAGCCTGCGTTATCGCCAGCTCGATGTTGTCCTCCGCCTCTTCAATCGCCAGTTCCTGCACTTGATTCTGCAAATCCATTTGTTGCAGGTTCTTTTTCAGTCTGCCCCCCTGATACAGCGTCACCGAAGAATTCAAATCGTAACTTCCCGAATACGTATTTTTATCTCCCACCTCGATACACGGACGATTCACATAATTGTGCGACGAAGAAAAAGCCAACGAAGGAAGACGCTGCGCTTTGGCTTCCTGCCGGCTCTCCACGCTCTCCTCCAAAGCCAGCCGGCTTTTTCGGATTTGAATGTTCCGTTCCCGGGCATAATCGATACAAGATTTCAGATTCCAAACCTCAGGCTTCTCCTGAGCCGCAAGCGGCAGCGACATCAAAATCAATCCCGCCGCAATCCATTTTCTTCCGTGCTTTATCATATCTGGTTCGTTTTAATTCATATCCATTCCCTCTTCACCTGTCCACGATACAAATATATCTCCCTATACAGGCAAGCCCAATTCTTTTATACGTATCGCACCTTTTTACCGACGAAAAACCCATTTCTTCCGACCAATGATTTTCAGATTTTTCATAAAAATAAAGACTATTGGCATCTTTTTTGCTGAAAATGGCGTACAACAAAACGATGATGAAACTTATTTTGTCAAATTTTTTCATCTCATCATAAGAGATTTGTATCTTACTTAAAATGAAAGCGATATGAAATGGATGACTTGTCTGCACGTGATTCTCTGTATGGGCCTCTCCTTGCCCGCCCTGGCTCAATCCGATACGGAAGAAACCGAGGACATTGCTTTCGGGAATATGGACCAATGGATGGTTCGCGTTGTCGATGAATCCTTCGTTATCGGCGGAAACACCAAATACCTCTACGAAATCACCTCCGGCGACACCCTGAAAAACAACACGCCCTACCAACCGACCGTCTCTCCCTGGGCAACCTCGACCGTTATGGCAAAGGTCAGCGGCATCTACAAAGGCAGCATCACCGTTTTTCCGGAAGAAAGGGACAACGGATATTGCGCCCGGCTGGAAACACGTATGGAACACGTCAAGGTGCTCGGATTAATCAACATTTCCGTACTGGCAACCGGTACCATTTTTCTCGGAGAAATTATGGAACCGGTACGGGACACCAAGAATCCGCAAGGCAAACTCAACAACAACGTCCCCTTTGACAAGCACCCCAAGGCGCTCCAATTCGATTACAAGGTACAACCGGGAGGCGAGCAAATCAAAGCCACCGGATTCGGACGCATCCAGAACATACCGGAACAGAACAATGCGGAAGCCTGCCTGCTGCTGCAATACCGCTGGGAAGACGAAAAAGGCAACGTATTTGCCCGAAGAGTAGGCACCGCCTATGAACGCTACGACCAGGAAGTCAACGAATGGCAGAACAGCCACCGCATCCCCGTCCACTACGGCGACATCTCCGACAAAGCATATTTCAAACCCTATATGGCACTGATGACTGGAGGCGAAAACGTTCCCCATTGCCGGAACAGCAAAGGCAAAATGGTACCGATCCAGGAGGTCGGCTGGGCGGAACCGGACACAACTCCCACGCACATCGTCCTGCGCTTTTCATCCGGTCACGGCGGAGCCTACATCGGAGCCCCAGATGCCAAATTCTGGCTCGATAACATCAAACTGATTTATTGATTCAGGTCCCGGCGCAAATCCTCGACCATCATCAGGGCAAAACGCGCCGACGCACCGGATTCCCCCAAACGACGAATCACCTCGTCATAGTTCCGCAACATCTTTTCGCGGTCCCGGTCGCTGTACAAAATCCGGGACAACTCGTTCACGATGTTCCGCTCCGTCAAATGCTGCATCATCAGCTCCTTGACCACCTCCCCGCCAAAGATCAGATTCACCAGCGAAATGTACCTGACTTTCACAAAAGCCTTGAACAGATAATAACTGAGTCGCCCGCCCTCTCCGTTGTAACACACCACCTGGGGTGTTCTCAGCAAAGCAGTCTCCAAAGTCGCCGTACCCGACGTGACCAATGCCGCCCGGGCATGGCTCACCAGCCGGTAAGTTTCCCCGTAAAGAATGCGAACGGGAAAATCCTGCACATAAGGAGCATAATCCGCCTCCGTCATTGAAGGCGCACCTGCTATGACAAACTGGCAATCCGGGAAATGTTTCACCGTCTTCAACATAGCAGGCAATACATACTTCAACTCCTGCTTCCGGCTACCCGCCAGCAAGGCGATGATAGGCTTGTCCGGCAACCCTTGCGCCGTGACAAACTCCGCAAACGTCTCCCCGATATGAGAACGTCCGGAAATGGCATCCACCAAAGGATTTCCCCCATACTGCACGGCATAACCGTAACGGTTGTAAAATTCGGTCTCAAACGGGAAAATCGTGTACATCCGATCCACATAACGCTTGATTTTCCGCACCCGTCCCGTATTCCACGCCCACAGCTTGGGCGAAATATAATAAAACACCCGTATGCCGTACTCCTTGGCAAAACGGGCAATCCGCAGATTAAACCCGGCATAATCCACCAGAATCACGACATCCGGACGCCACAACAAAATATCTTCACAACAAAGCCGTATGTTCGCCTTGATATTATGCAGATTCTTCAACACGGTCACAAACCCCATAATGGCCGTGTCCTTATAATGACGGACGATTTCCACGCCGGCATCCCGCATCAGGTCGCCCCCCCAACCGCGCACGACGGCATTCCCGTCCTCTTTTATGATTTCCCGAACCAGATTCGAAGCGTGCAAATCCCCAGACGCCTCACCTGCTATGATATAATAACGCATAAACCTGTCATTTTAAACGCAAAAGGCAGTCATCCTCCGCCTTCAAACAAAACTGTGTAGTACAAAGATAGCAAATTACAAGCCAAAACACTATTTTTGCCCCCAATAATACAAAATTTAATCCAAACGCGCCGACGGCAATCATACACCAATATCGCTATAATCACTATGGACATCGCAGGGAAGAAAGTCGCTTACATCACGCTGGGTTGCAAACTCAACTTTTCCGAAACCTCAACCATTAGACACGGCCTGGAAGAGGCAGGCACGCTAACCGTCGGAGAAAAGGAAAACGCCGACATTTTCGTCATCAACACGTGCAGCGTCACCGATATGGCGGAAAAGAAAGGACGACAACTTATCCGGAAAATCATTCACCACAACCCGGAAGCCTACATCGTCGTCGTCGGATGCTACGCCCAGCTGAGAGCCAAAGAAATCCGGGACATCCAAGGCGTCAGCCTGGTGCTCGGCGCCCACGAGAAATTCAACGTGGAGCACTACCTGAAACACCTGGAAACGACTGCACAGTCCGAACCGCATTCGTGCGACGTCTTCAAGCTGGCAAACTTCGACCTCGCCTACTCTTTCGGCGACCGGACCCGCTGCTTCCTGAAAATACAGGACGGATGCGACTACTTCTGCTCTTATTGCACGATTCCTTACGCCAGAGGCAGAAGCCGGAGCGCCGACCCGGAACAAATCCGGAAAGCCATCCGGGACGTAGCGGCAAAAGGCATAAAAGAGGTCATCCTGACCGGAGTCAACACCGGCGACTTCGGCAGAAACCAGCCGACAGACCTCCTCGCCTTGATGAAACAACTCGACGAAACGGACGAAATAGAAAGATTCCGCGTCTCCTCTATCGAACCGAACCTGCTCACCGACGAAATCATCGAATTTGTCGCCGGTTCCAGGCATTTTATGCCCCACTTCCACATTCCGCTCCAATCGGGTAGCAATGAAGTACTCAAACTTATGCGCCGCCGGTACACCCGTGAATTTTTCGCCGCAAAAATCAACACCATCAAATCCCTCATTCCGGATGCCTTCATCGGCGTCGACACCATTGCCGGTATGAGGGGCGAAACGGAAGAGCATTTCAAGGAAGCCCGCGACTTCATCGAAAGCCTCGACATCTCGCGCCTGCACGTATTCCCCTATTCGGAACGCCAAGGCACCAAGGCGCTCGAGATCCCCTTGGTTGTCCCGCAGGAAGAAAAACACCGCAGAGTGAGCGAACTGCTGGACATCTCCGACAGGAAACTGCACCATTTTCACCGGCAATGCGAAGGGCAAACCCGTCCCGTCCTTTTTGAAGATACCAAAGTGGGACAACACATTTGCGGATTCACGGACAACTACATCAAGGTGCGGCTGCCATACGACCAAACGCTGGCAAACCGGATTATCCCCGTCCGGCTGGAAACGGAAATCCTGACCGTAGAGGACTAATTCCAACGACGACTTGTTTTTATTCAATTTTCATATCTTTAACTTTGTTTTAGATACCCCGTCTCAACATAATCAGGCTATCGCTTGCTTCTGCGCTCGACTTTTCGTATCTTTGTCCGCTTTTAAAATCACAGACAAATTATGCAAGTATTGATTACCGGCAGTGCCGGATTCATAGGCTTTCATTTGACGAGAACCCTTTGCAGGCAAGGAATTCAAGTTTATGGCATAGACTCTTTGAATCAATATTATGATGTCAGACTGAAACATTCCCGACTCAAAGAATGCGGCATCGAGGTCTCCCGATACGGAGAAGAATGCGCCTCATCGCTCTATTCCGGCTACCGTTTTCGACAGGCGGACCTGTGCGACAAGGAAATGCTGGAAAATATTTTTGCAGCGAATCATTTCGACTGCATCATCAACTTAGCGGCACAGGCAGGCGTTCGGTACAGCCTCACCCACCCCGAGACATACGTGGAAAGTAATGTGGCTGGATTCCTCAACCTCCTGGAAATCTGCCGGAAATACCATTGCGAACGGCTGATATACGCTTCGTCCTCTTCCGTGTACGGCAACAGCCGGGAGGTTCCCTTCAAGGAAAGCGCGAG
The DNA here is from genome assembly GCA_964400995.1 of uncultured Odoribacter sp. Taxonomy (GTDB): domain Bacteria; phylum Bacteroidota; class Bacteroidia; order Bacteroidales; family Marinifilaceae; genus Odoribacter. Next base: position 2,099 of record CAYNXE010000105.1, on the reverse strand, counting down.
AGCGGACCAACCGGCAAGCATATACGCCGCCACCAAGAAATCCAACGAACTGATGGCCTACACCTACTCCTGGCTTTATCACCTCCAAACGATAGGATTGCGATTCTTCACGGTTTACGGTCCCTGGGGACGTCCGGATATGGCGCCCATTCTGTTCGCCCAATCCATCAGCCAAGATACTCCGATAAAGGTATTCAACAACGGCAATCTGTCCCGTGACTTCACCTATGTTGACGACATCGTGGAAGGCATCGCCAGAATTGTGAATAAACCGGGACTGGTTCGTGAAGACACGCCGGGAGTACCCGCCGTCATTTACAACATCGGCCACGGTTCTCCTGTCCAGTTAATGGAATTTATCCGCCTGCTGGAAAAAAACATCGGCAAAGAAGCCATAAAAGAATTTACGGAGATGCAATCCGGAGACGTCTACCAGACCTGGGCGGACACCACCAAACTCCGCAAAGACTACGGCTATACCCCCTCCACCTCGCTGGAGGACGGCATCCGGGAATTTATTGAATGGTTCAAAACTTTTAAACTTTAAATAAATGAATACAAGGATTTTCAAATCACCGCTCAGGCATTTTATGAAAGCCAGAATCAACGGAGGAGCCGTGCTCTTTTTCGTTGCCCTCGCCGCTATGATTATTGCCAACTCACCCTTGCGTGACGCCTACAATGCCTTTTTCTCAAAAGAAGTCATTCTTCAGTTCGGAGAGGTCAACCTGTTCAACATCGGAGGCGAAAATATGACCATTATGTCGTTGATAAACGATGCACTGATGGCTATCTTTTTCTTCTCCGTGGGACTTGAAATCAAACGGGAACTGCTGGCAGGAGAGCTCTCCAGTCCCCGCAAAGCCCTGCTTCCGGTCATCGCCGCCTGCGGAGGTATGATTGTCCCCATCATCATATTCAGCTTGATATGCCCGGCAGGCGAAGCGACAAGAGGTGCTGCCATCCCTATGGCAACCGACATCGCCTTGTCCCTCGGCGTATTGTCCCTCCTGGGCAAAAGAGTTCCGCTCAGCTTGAAAATATTCCTTACGGCATTTGCCGTCGTGGATGACATCGGCGGCATCATCGTCATCGGAGCATTTTACAGCAGCAACCTCGTCCTGGAATACCTCCTGTGGTCGCTATTATTCATCTTCATCCTATGGTTTGGCGGAAAACTGGGAATTTACAGCAAACTGTATTACATCTTTTTCGGCCTCATCGTATGGTATCTTTTCCTCCATTCAGGAATCCACCCGACCATCGCGGGCGTTATCGTGGCCTTCACCGTACCGGCACGACCGAAACTGGATCTGCATAAATACGTGGGAGAAATCCGGAGTACCCTGCAAAAACTGCCGGCAACAACAGATATGGCGGCCAACAGATACATCCTCAGCAACTCGGAACTGTCCATTCTGCAACACGTGGAATCCGTTTCCGACAAAGTAATCAGTCCCCTGCAATCTATGGAAGACAACCTGCAATCGCTGGTCAACTACGTGATTATGCCCCTCTTTGCCTTTGCCAACGCCAGCATCACCTTCGATCATTTCGGTCTGGACCAGATACAAGGCGTAACCCTTACCGTTTTCATCGCATTAGTTCTCGGTAAACTCATCGGCATATTCTCCTTTACCTGGTTATCCGTCAAAAGCGGTCTGTTAAAAATGCCGCAATATATGGACAACAAAGGATTGTTGGGTGTCTCCGTCCTCGGAGGCATCGGATTCACCGTATCCCTTTTTATCGCCAACCTGTCATACGCAGCCCTTCCGGAAATTGGAGCTACGCTACTCAACCAGGCGAAATTAGGAATCATCAGTGGTTCAGTGTTCGCAGGCATCGTCGGATACCTGCTGCTCTCCCACTTTTTCCCGAAAGACAAAAGTCCGTTGGAATCCTAACAACAACAAAAAACAAGCCGGCAACAAATAAAACAGCGAATTAAACACAAAATACAATCATTTTTTTGTTTTTGTCAAAATTACCTCTATCTTTGTTGCCGCAATTGGAGAGATGGCAGAGTGGTCGATCGCGGCGGTCTTGAAAACCGTTGAAGTGAGAGCTTCCGGGGGTTCGAATCCCTCTCTCTCCGC
>CAYNXE010000104.1:0-8189 GCA_964400995.1 uncultured Odoribacter sp. | reverse complement strand
CTCAAACACCATCGGTTCCTGCCGGACAGCCAAACGAAACACGTTGTCCGCACAGGTAATTTTCACTGCGGTTCCCCGCTCATAAATATCATCCGAAGGAGCCACCCGGACAATCAACTTTTCAGCACTTTCCTTTTCCACCGTACACCAGTCCGCCTGGCTTTCGGCATTCCAGTTCGACCCTGCGGTCACGGCAACCACCATCGTGTCGCCGGCAGCTTTCAGCAACAGGTTGTCTTCGGAAAACGACAACGAACCGTTCAGCTCGTCATCCTTGCATCCCGGCAACAGCAGGCTTCCCGCCACCATTGCCATCGCCACAAATCGATAAAATTTGGCTATCATATTCTCAATTTTTATTGGTTTCCATACTATTTTTCCATTTCTCAAACCCCACTTTCATCCGCTCCACCAATTCCTCCGCCGGAATATATCCGCGGGAGGTATGCACCACCTCTCCCCGGGCATCCAGCACCAAATAAGTCGGATAAGCGGTCACGTCCCAACGCCCGCGCAGTTCCTTGCCTTCCCCCTTTTCCATGTCAATCTTGATGCTCACGAAACGGGGATTGAAGAAATCACCTGCCAGTTTGTCGGGAAACACCCTGGCGCTCATCATCTTGCAAGGACCGCACCAGGAGGTGTAACAATCCACGAACACCGCCTTATTTTCCGCCTGCGCTTTTTCCAACGCCTCCTGCAAAGTGCCGGTCTCGAACACAATTCCCTGATAATCGGACAAATCCCTTACCGCCTGATTGTAACGTTCCAATTGGGTGCCTCTCTTTCCGTCTTTCCGGCGATTCAGATAAGCCACCGCACGTTGTTTTTCCGACTCGCCCATTTCCTGCAAAAGCCCCAGCGTGACATCCAACCGAGCTTTCAAGTTCTCGCCCGACAATACCGGCACTATCGTCTCCCAGACATCCAGCATCTCCGCGTACCGCTTTTCCTTTCTGAGATCTGCAAGCCGGCACATCTCAAGCAATTGCCTGCGGGAAACGGAATTCGTGTCCAGCACGCCGATTTTCCGCTCTATGCCTCCAACGACAACCGGGTCATACGGTCTTTCCAGCAACAGATAGGGGTAAAATTGCTGAAAAGCACTCTGCACGATAAAATCATTCACCGCTTCTCCGTTTTCCCGAATCAACTTGTCCCGATGGGCATAAATGAAATTGAACCACTCGCTCTCGTACTGCCGTCCCTGTTTCGTAAGCAGTTTCCAGGAAACCGGCGAACACATTTCCGCCGTATCCGCATGCTGCAAATAATAATCGGCAACTTCCCGGTACTTTTCACGCTCATCCGCCAAATCCAACACCTCGGCATAGGCAGACAGGAATTCCAATCGCCTGTCTCCTTTCTCGTAACGCCGGGTCATGCCTGCCAGCGAGGTTTTCGGATTCAGCCCCTGCGCCAGCTTTTCCTGAAACTCCGGAGCCCTGGAGCCTCCTATAATCCGATGCTGCACATCGCCTTTCTTGTCCAGAATCAGAAAATGGGCAAAATACTTCACGCCGTACCGTTCCGCCAATTTTCGTCCCTCCTCCGTCTTCATCATATCCACTCTCAGGCTGACAAAATGCTTCTCGATGAAACTCACCAATTCAGGCTCAGCAAGCACCACCGAATCCATCAGAATGGAAGCCCCCGCCCAGTCGGCATAACAATTGAAAAAAATCGGTTTATGCTCCCGTGCCGCTTGTCGCATCGCCTCTTCCAAAGTCGTACAATACCGTATCTTTTCCGTCTTCTCCTCTTTCGCCCATACGGTTGCGAACCAGAAACATAGAATAACAACAAATACGCTCTTCATCTGCCCGCCTTTTATTTTTCAACTTTTACCAATCTCACACTATAAGAGGGACGTATCGTACTTTCCGACATAATCAGCCGACTGGTCATCCTCCGGATACCGGAATGATAACAGGAAATGTTGCGCACGATGCCATTGGACAGGCTGTCCGAAACAAAAACCTCATCGCTGCTCCAGAAATAAGCGCCCTCACCCTTGTTCACATACCGAGAATTATTCTGCATCGATAAAGCATACACTGCAGCGCCTCCGTAAAGCGCATCGAATCCGATGCCCTGCTCTCCGGGCTTCAGCAAATCGCCAGCCACTCCCCGCCAGTTCTCCAATCCTTCCAGTTCCTCCGGATTCATGCCCAACTGACGTTCCAGCATCATCCATTCCGCATCGGTAGGCAAATGGAATCCCTCCGGCGCACCTTCCTTAACGGCACGCAAGGCGCCTTCGTGGGAATACAGATAGCCGTATTGCTCCAGATACGCCTTGTCCACTTTCAGGTAATGGTTCACGGCATCGTCCCAAATCGATAGCAACTCTTCCTTGATAGGCTCCAACCACGCATAGGCGGACAAAGACAGCATATACGGAATCGTATAACGATACACTTGATTCATTACCGTTGTAGCACCATTACGCCCGTCTACATACAACCGCTCCTCAGCAGCAAACAATTGCTCCCGCAAATAAATCAAAGACTCACGAAACGACAGGTTATTATTATACAAAGAAGCATAGGCCGCCATATCATTCCCCTCCAATACTTCTTTATGGGCTTGTGAATACGACTCCCCGTAGGTCACCTGATTGGTGGCATCACCATCCTCCAGGCGATAACGGAAATTTTCCGCCAACCAAGTCTGACGCCCAATTGTCAGCGTTTTGTAAACATTTCCAGCCTTATCCGTAACCGTTCCGTAGCTAATTCCTTCCGGCTTGGGCATGACTGCTGTCTCATCATCTTGACAAGCCCAGACCGTAAAAAACAGCCCAATCAAGCAACAAACATATTTTATCTTTCTCATAGTCAATTCTAAATTATAATTCAACACCCAGTTTATCCCGGATAATCGCATACAGGATTTCATATTTCTTCAACACCAATGAACAACTATCCCAACGTTCCAAGAACTCTTTTCTGGGGTATTTCAGCATCTCCGTCAGATACAACTCCAAGTCCTCCTCGGTGTTTTTGGGAGGATTTCTACTTCCCAAAGCCAGTGAATAGGTTATAAAACCAAAACTTCCAATCATTTTTCGGGTATAAACAATATAATCGTCAACCATCTCGTCTGTCCACAGTCCCTGCGGGAAATCCTCATTGCTCACATTCCCACCCCGTCCATACGCATCAAATTTTGTCATAATATCCCGATACGTACTTTTTCCCGCCCATTCCTCTTCCAATGGCAAGCACAACGCAATATTAGTGCTATTATAATACGGCAATATTTTACCTGGCAAGAGGTTCACCCAAAACACATCTCCCCAAGTACCAGCATAATACTTCTTGTCCGTCACCTCATTAAAAGCTTTTAATTCCGTATCATACAACTGAACTTTCTGCTTAACCATATTAGTTCTGTAACTGACAGCCGTAGTCTGCATATTTCCTTCATTCAAGTTCTGCGCACCGGCAAACATCAGGTTCCGGTAACGGGTAATCATCGATTTCGACGTTGCACCCGAAGAAGAAATCTCATAACAGCTTTCCGTCAGCCACAAGGCATAAGGATAAAGCCCGGGCTGGCTGTTCTGAAAAAAGACTTCCGCAAACCGCAAGGCTTTCATCTGCTGCTCCGGCTCCGTCAACCGGGTCACGTGATAGGTCACCGAACCGCGGTTGTCATTGTTGAACCCCCAATTCAGGTCCAGTGTTTCATAACGAAACACCGAATCCCCGTTGATGTCCTTCGTTACGAACACTTTACCGATGGTATCGTTGAAATAGACCGGCACCCCGTAAGTCGTGTATAACTCATAACGTTTGTGCTGTATCGAATCGTCCGGATTGTCCACAATCGCATACAAATTTTCATACCCGATACCGAGCGTTATTTCATCCTCTTTTTGGCAGGCAAAAGCCAGGCACGCCAAGCATATATAAAATCCTAATCTTTTCATAGCTTCATTTTATTACTTGTCCGTTATCAATCCTCCTCGAGCGGAGTACGTTTGTTTCTCGGATTTTCAGGCATCTGCTCCTCGTCATACTCCAGTACAGACTTCGGAATCTGCATGACGTAAGCCGGGTCATCCTTTTTCAGGACATAAATATCCGTATGGTCCCAAGCATATTGAGCAGCATCGTACACATTGAAATCATGCACGATTTGTTTGCTGTACGGATATTTCCCACACACGGCATAACGCCTCAAGTCAAACCAGCGATGTCCTTCCAGACAAAGCTCGCGACGACGTTCCAACCGGATTTCCTCTACCAATTGCTCGCCGCTGTAATTCGTATGAACGTAATTCCGGATTCTGCTTTCCCGCAACAACCGGAGATACCGGTTGGCACCCTCCGCATTGTCCTCCATGGCATACGCCTCGGCAAGATTCAGATACCCCTCGGCTATCCGCAAGGCAAACACATTGGACACATAAGGAATGGATACCGTGTCGTACTTATAATGCAAAGCGTATGCATCGGTCACCTCATTCCGTTCAAAGAAATAACGCCGATAATCGTTCTCCTCATCATACAAATCCACCAGGCTGTCCGACACGGCAAAATCACCCCTTGATCCGGTCATACCGTTGTAGAAATTCATTGAACCCTGCGAAAAGAGCACCTCCGAATTGTCCTCTTTCAGAAACACCTTGTCGGCATCTCGCTCGGACATATAATACAGCCGTGAATCGTCTTTCAGCAATTCCTCCGCCATCAAAGCCGCATTGTGCCAGTCCTGCATATATAGGTAAACCCGGCTGAGCAGCAACTGCGCCGCCTCCTTGGAAGCACGGTACAACGGATGTGCCTGCGGGCTCTCCGTCAGGTAATCAATGGCGGCCTTCAAATCCAGCACCACCTGCTCATATACCTGTGCCACCGGTGTCCGTTCAAACTGCGTGTCCTTGTCCCGGTCGTGCTCCACGTACTCGGTCAGCTTCAACGGAATGCCGTAATCCACGGCTGCCGTCGACGGATTGTAAGCCTTTCCGTAAAGATTCACCAGCATGAAATAAAGAGACGCCCGGAGGAAATGGCATTCCCCCTTGATACGAATCCGGTCCAGTTCCTCCGCCGGAGAAGCTACGGAAATGTCATCAATTTCCTTCAAAATGATATTGGCGATGTTAATCCGGTAATAAAAGTCACGATAAGTCGCCCCGTCATCCCTCAACGAATTTCCCGCCGGATTCCTGCCCACTTCCAACTGCCAGGCATAATACCCGAACAAGCTTTGCATGCAGTCGGTCCAATAATGTTCTGAAATCCCCCGACTATTTACCGTAGTGACATCATCGTCCAATACACTGACAAAACCTGCCTGGTCGGGAGACATATACTTCCGGTTCACCGAAGGCAGATAACCGCTTCCCAGCAACACCTCGTCAAAATGGGCAACCGTTCTCGCCACCGTCTGCGACTGGGAATATTCTTTCAGGAAATTATCGCATCCTGAACAAAACAATAGCACTGCTATTCCATATATCAATTTTTTCATCATATCCATTTTTTATCAGAATGAGACATTCAGACCCAACGTGTAATTCGGACGAATCGAAAGATTGGGCTTGGCAAATCCCGCCTGCGAAGGATCCTGACCTTTCAGCGCCTTGGCGGAGATGGTAAACAGATTCTGCGTACTGAAAGACACCGAAGCCGAAGAGAACGGCGTCTTTTTCAGCACCTTGGGCTGCAACGAATAACGCAGCGTCAATGTCTGCATCTTCAAGTAATTGCCACTGACCACCCGGATGTCCGAATTATCGTACATATTCCAAAGACTGGTGGCAAAAGTCTTGGTCTTGTTACCTTGCTCTATAGACCAATGGTAGTTGTAATAAGTGTACATCTCATCCGACCGGTTGATGATAGCGGGCACATTGGTGCGGTTCTCGTCACCCGGCACCTGCCAACGGTTCACAAACTCCTTGCGCACATTGTTTTCCGCGCTCACGCCCGAAATCACCGGCTGGTAAAGGGCGAACAGACGCACCTTGGAACCCAGACTGTAAGCCAGGTTGAAAGACAAGGTGATGCCCCTCCAGGTGAATGTGTTGAACAAATTGCCGTTAAACACCGGTTCGCGGGTACCGCTCTTCACCATCACTGTGCGCACCACCTCTTCCAGGCTCTTGTCCTCCAGCAAATGCCGGCGATCCGAGTAATCGTCGAAAACCGGAATACCTTTCTCCGCATTCAAGCCCAGAAACTCGTAAGAATAAAACGTTCCGACAGCTTCCCCGCTGACAATCGCCTGTCCGCCTAAATAATCGGACAAGTTGTAATTTTCCACGGCATCCGTGTGCACCGTATTCCGGTTGGCGGAATAACTGGTGGAAATGCGCCAGGTGAAATCCTTGACCTTTACCGGCATGGCAGACACGTTAACGGAATAACCGACATTCTTCACATTGCCGTTGTTCATCAGATAGGAAGTCAAACCATTGGTCGGAGCCACATTCACCCAAGAAAAGACGTTTTCGGTCTTCTTGTAATAAAAATCACCGCCGAGATTCAAGCGTCCGTTAAAGAAGCTCATGTCCAGACCGATATTGGTCTGCTTCGTCGTCTCCCATTTCAGGTTCGGATTCGGGAACTGGCTCACCACCGACACGTTTTCATTGTAATAGGCGCTCAAAGGCTGCTGGTTAATCAACATATTGGGCGTCTGTCCGTCCAGCATATTTCCCTGCATACCGTAGGACATCCGCAAACGCATATCCGACACCCAAGGGGTGTCCACCAAAAAGGTCTCACGGATATTCCACATGCCCGAAGCCGACCACACCGGCAACAACCGTTCGTTGCTCCGGCTTCCGAATTGATTGGAAGCATCCGTACGTCCGTTCACGTTCAACGTGAAATAATTCTTGTAACCGTAAGTCAAAGACAAGTACAAACTCAACGAATTGGTCAAGCCCCGGCTCAAGGACACGTGATTCTTTTGCAACCACTCCTGATACAAGGGGTAGTCGTTCAGGTTCAGGGAACTGATGTCGGCAAACTGCATGCCTCGTTCTTTCAGATAGCCCCGCAGTTCGTTGCTCATTCCCTTGGAACGGTACATGTTGACCTCATAACCCAGCAATGCGGTAATCAGGTGCGCATCGTCCTCGCCGAACAAATGGCGGTAATTGGATTGCAAACGGAAAGTCAGATTCTCCGTATCGGAATTATTGGTCGTGAGGATTCCCCCGTAAGGAAGTTCACATTTCCCGTCATTTCCGGGAACAGGCTTTTCCTCGTATTCTCCGTTCTTCAAACTGGCAACATAGGCGGTTTTCTCTCCCCACCAATTTTCCTGCAAGGTGCTGCTCACCGAATACGAACCGATCAAGTTCACGTCCCACATCGGCAAAATGTTGTACTTCAAATTCAAATCGACTGAAATTCCCTTGCCGTCATATCCACTGGAACTGTTATCTATCTCGTTCAAGATATTGAACCGCAGGTATCTGCTACCTGCACCGTAATATCCTCCCTTCGAACGCTCGTAATAAAACAACGAACCGTCCTCGTTGAAACAGGGTAGCGCCCGAGTCGTGTTATAGGCATAATCCATGGCATTGATCGTGGAAACCAAGTGATTCTTTTTCTGGACATTTCCGTTCAGCTTCACGCCCAGATACATCTTTTGGGTCATCTGCACGTCCATTTTGGCGGAAACGGTATAACGTTCCGTGAAAGTCGTATTGGAAACTCCATTGTCCCGGTCATAACCCAACGAAGCGTAATAGCGGATAATGCCCGAACCTCCGCTGATGTTCAAGGTATGAGTATGGGAATAAGCGTCCCGAGTCAAAATATCGAACCAATCCGTGTTCACCTGCTCATACCAGGTCACTTCATCCAAAAAAGTATCATAGTCCGTCAAACCGTTCTGCAAGCGGTTCAACGCCCCTTCATACCCCACCAAAGGCATATTCGTGGGGAAAATATAATGCTGGTCAGCCAACGCCTTACCGAACTGCACACGCTCCTGCGAATTCATCAGGTTGATGTTCCGGTCCGTGTAGCGGGGACGGCGAGTAATTTTGGAAGAGTGGGTATAAGAAAGAATCGGCTTTCCGACCCTACCCTTTTTCGTCGTCACCACAATCACACCGTTGGCGGCACGGGTACCGTAAAGGGCGGTAGCCGAAGCATCTTTCAGCACGTCAATCCGCTCGATGTCCTGCGGGTTGATACCGGCAATCGCATTAC
>CAYNXE010000103.1:0-8229 GCA_964400995.1 uncultured Odoribacter sp. | reverse complement strand
TCAGCAGAGATGATGCGATATACTCTTACAGCGAAAGACAGGCATAGCGATGCCAGATGCGGGGTTTTGACGACTGCCCACGGGGAAATCCATACGCCGATTTTCATGCCGGTGGGGACTGTCGGGTCCGTCAAGGCGGTGCATGCCCGGGAGCTGAAAGAGGATATCCGGGCGGAAATCATTCTGGGCAATACCTATCATCTTTATCTGCGTCCCGGTACGGAGGTGCTGAACGCTGCCGGCGGTTTGCACAAATTCAACGGCTGGGACAGACCGATTCTGACGGACAGCGGTGGATTTCAGGTGTTTTCCCTGACGGACACCGGTCGCAAGATTACCGAAGAGGGGGTTACTTTCCGTTCGCACATAGACGGTTCGAAGCATCTGTTCACGCCCGAGAATGTCATGGACATTCAGCGGAAAATCGGTGCAGACATCGTTATGGCGTTCGATGAATGTCCGCCCGGTACCAGCGATTACCGCTATGCCCGAAATTCTCTTGAATTGACGCAGCGTTGGCTGGAGCGGTGTGTCGCCCGTTTCGATTCGACCGAACCTTTGTATGGCTACGAGCAGCATTTGTTTCCCATAGTCCAGGGATGTGTGTACCGGGATTTGCGTGAAAAGTCCGCGGAGCATGCCGTTGCCCTGAATCGGGACGGTTATGCCATTGGCGGACTGGCGGTCGGGGAACCGGCGGAGGAGATGTATGCCATGATAGAGGTGGTCAATCGCATTTTGCCTCAAGACAAGCCGCGTTATCTGATGGGGGTGGGGACACCGGAGAATATTCTGGAAGCGATTGAGCGGGGAGTGGATATGTTCGATTGCGTGATGCCTACCCGAAACGGGCGGAACGGTATGATTTTTACGACAGAAGGGACGATCAATATCAAGAATCAGAAGTGGGACCGTGATTTTTCATCCATTGACCCGGCGGCGTTGGCTTATGTGGATACGGATTATTCCAAGGCTTATTTGCGGCATTTGATTAAATCGGATGAGATATTGGGGCTTCAGATTTGTTCGGTTCATAATTTAGCCTTTTATTTGTGGCTGGTGAGGGAAGCCCGGAAGCACATTCAGGAGGGGGATTTCGTGGCGTGGAAAAAAGGGCTGCTGCCGAAAATCACCCGGAGGCTTTGAGCGAGCGGGAAACGAAGGAGGGACGTAAGTTTTAGATTTTATGAAGAAACTGGACTTGTATATCATGCGCAAATTTCTGGGGACATTCTTTTTTTCCCTGGTGCTGATTTTGTGCATCGTGGTGATATTCGATTTGTCGGAGAAGCTCGAAAAATTTCTGGAAAGAGAGGCTCCCGTGTCCGCTATTGTCTTTGATTACTATAAGAATTTCATCCCTTATTTCGCCAATCTGTTTTCTTCGCTGTTTACGTTTATTTCGGTGATTTTCTTCACGTCGAAAATGGCTTATGACAGCGAGATTATTGCTATTTTGAGCACGGGAATCAGTTTCAGGCGCTTGCTGGTGCCGTATTTGATTTCCGCGGCGATCATTGCCGGGTTGTCTTTTTTGCTGAGTGCGTTTATCATCCCCAATGCGAACGAGGAACGGATCGAGTTTGAAAAACGGTATGTCAGTAGGAAATATGCCAATACGGAGCAGAATATTCATCGTCAGATAGCTCCCGGCACTTACATTTATATGTCGTCTTACAGTGTCGCCTCCAATGTCGGATATGATTTCTCCATTGAGAATTTCAAGGGAGACACTTTGATAGACAAGCTGACTTCTTCGCGGATTGCCTGGGACAAGGACAGCAGCCGGTGGGTCATCCACAATTGGAAGTTGCGGGAGATTGACGGGGATAGCGAGAAATATACCACGGGTTCGTGGATTGATACGTTGTTGCCTTTTGCACCTTCCGAGTTTTCGGAAAATCCCAAGAAAATCAGGGAACAACTGACCTATCCGGAATTGGGCGAGTACATTGCCCGGATGCGTCTTCGGGGCAGTTCCAATATCGTGGAGTTTCAGATTGAGAAATACAAGATGCTTTCGAATGCTTTCGCCACGTTTATTCTTACTCTTATCGGAGTGAGCATTTCTTCGCGGAAGATAAGAGGGGGGATGGGATTGCATTTGGGATTGGGAATCGGGCTCAGTTTTTCCTATATCTTATTTATGCAATTTTCAACAGTTTTTGCAACAAACGGCAATATGAATCCGTTATTAGCGGTGTGGTTGCCTAATATTTTGTTTGCGGTGGTTGGAGTGTTTGTATATAGGATGGCGCCGAAATAATCGATAGTAAAACGAATAACAAGATAAATTTAGAATGGAAAGAGAGTACAACAGGAACCAGCGTTCCTATCGTCCGCGTAGAAATGACAGTCGCGAGGATTATCAGAGCGGAAACAACGAGAGAGAAAATTATGGCGCGAGAAGAGAAAGAAGGGAGTTTAATGCCGGTTCCGATGAGAGACGCCGGTCGCCCCGGTCTTTTGATCGCCGGGAAGACAGACCGTTCCGTCCTTTTGAACGTCGGGAAGATAGACCGGAGCGTCCTTTTGAACGCCGGTCGGACAGGTCAGAGCGTTCTTTTGACCGTCGGGAAGACAGGCCGACTCGTTTTTTTGAGCGCCGGGAGGATAGACCGGAGCGTTTTTCTCCCCGCCGGGAGTCACGACCTTATTCCGGACCTCGTCGTAACGATGAAGAGGTAAGAAAGGATTACAAGCCTTTGAGCCGGAGACCGCGTATTTCCCGCCAGGAGGAACAAGCGGGAGGTGAGGATAGAGGCGAAAGACGGACGGAGAGAAGGGAATACGGAGGATATGCCAACAGGAGAGAAAATTTCCGGAAACAGGAAGGGTTTTCCAAGGAAGCGAAGGAGCAACTTCGGGAAAAACATTACAGCAAGAAGAAGATTTTGACGCACCGCTTGAAAAATGAGGATGAAAATGCGGAATTGCGTCTGAATCGCTATATATCCATGGGGGGCGTATGTTCCCGCCGGGATGCCGACGAGTTGATTGTGGCAGGACGTGTCAAGGTGAACGGTGTCGTGATGCAGGTGGTCGGTCAGAAGGTGCGCCGCTCGGACACGGTGGAAGTGGATGATGTGCGGATTATCCCCGAAAGGAAGGTGTATCTGGTTTTGAACAAACCCAAGGATTATGTGACGACGCTTGAAGACCCGCTGGAACGGAAAACGGTGATGTCGTTGGTGGAGGACGCCTGCAAGGAACGCATTTATCCGGTGGGGCGTCTGGACAGGCAGACGACGGGCGTGCTGTTGTTTACCAATGACGGCGATTTTGCGAAAAAATTGACGCATCCGAAGTACGAACAAAAGAAGATATATCATGTATTCCTTGACAAACCGCTGGAGGAAAAAGATTTGGAGGCGATTTCTTCCGGTATCGACCTGGAGGACGGATTTATCAAGGCGGATGAAATCGAGTATGTGTCTGCGGATGCCATGGAGGTAGGGATTGAGATACATTCCGGAAAGAATCGAATTGTCCGGAGGATATTCGAGCATCTGGGCTACCAGATTGTCAAACTGGACCGGGTGTATTTTGCCGGGATTACGAAAAAGAACATACCGCGCGGTAAGTGGCGTTTCCTGACTCAGCGGGAGGTCAGTATGCTGAAGGCATATTAAAATATCTGGTGTCGTTCCGGTAGTCTGGACGGGAAGAGGGTGGCTGAATCGCTTGCGTGCATGGATTCGTGTTTCCGTAAGTGGCAGGACAGAGTAAAATTTGGCAAAAGATACGGATTTATGGTAAGTTTTTATTTATTTTGCCAAATCTGATCCGGAGTGAAATGGAGTGATAATTTTAATGCTATGAAAGTGAAAAGGTTATTTTTACTTGTATTTTTTACGAATGTATTGTCTGTCGTTTTTGCCCAGGTAAGTGATGAGCAGGTTGTCAACATGTTGATGAATGCGCGTCAGCAAGGCATGGGGCAGCAGGAAATGTTGATGATGCTTGTTCAGAAGGGGGTGACACAGGAGCAATTGATGCGTATTAAGGAGAATTACGGGAACGATTTGCAGAATACCCGGCAGGCTTCGACAACAACGGACCGCATGAGGACTGAAATGCCTGAGAAGGTCAAGAAGCCGGAAGCCAGGAAATCGGAAGCCGGCAAGAACGATAATAATAAAACGAATCAGACAAACAAAACTGTTCCGGACGATTTCAATATGATGCAGGGGGAATGGATGAATGACGGAAGTGAAAATACTTTCCTGGATTCCCTGTTCATGGCGATGACACCAAGGCAGCAAGAGGAAGAAAAGAAGCGGCAGATTTTCGGGCACAATATTTTTAATAACGAGTTGCTGACGTTTGAACCGAATCTGAATATCGCTACTCCTGAAAATTATATTTTGGGTCCCGGGGACGAGGTGATTGTCGATATCTGGGGGGATGCGGAACAGACTTTCCGGCAACGGATTTCTCCGGACGGTTCTATTACGGATACCAAGATCGGACCGGTTTATTTGAGCGGTTTATCCATCAAGGAGGCGACTGCTCGCCTGAAAAATGCTTTTTCTCATATTTATGCGACCATGGGAGGGGCAAATCCGACGACCTTTATGACGCTGTCGCTGGGAGAAATCCGGAGTATTCGGGTGAATGTCATGGGAGAAGTGGAGATGCCGGGAACCTATACCCTGCCTTCGCTGGCTTCGCTTTTTCATGCGGTGTACAGTGCCGGCGGAGTGAATGACATCGGTTCGCTGAGAAGCGTGAAAATCAATCGCGGCGGAAAAGAACTGGCGCAGGCGGATATTTATGAGTATTTGTTGAAGGGGCGGAGCGATATAGATATTCATTTGCAGGACGGGGACGTGATTGTCGTGCCTCCGTATCAGAATCTGGTTACCTTGGAGGGCAAGGTGAAGCGGCCTTTGATTTATGAGATGAAAGATAACGAGGATGTCAAGTCGTTGTTGGATTATGCCGGCGGTTTTACAGGAGATGCCTATAAAAAGGCAGTGAGGGTGGTTCGGAAGAGCGGCAGGGAATATCAGGTATATAATGTGGAAGATGCCGATTTCGTCCAGTTCGGTTTGACCGATGGCGATGTGGTGACGGTGGATTCCATTATCGATCGTTTTGAAAACCGGATTGAGGTTCGCGGAGCGGTTTACCGGGAGGGATTGTATGCACTGGGGAATGTTACGACGGTCAAGCAGTTGATAGAAAAGGCGGAAGGTGTGCGAGGAGATGCTTTTTTGAACCGGGCGGTGATGTATCGGGAAAAGCCGGACAGGACGTTGGAAGTCATTGCCGTGGATGTCAAGGGATTGTTGAATGGTCAGGTCGATGATATTCCGTTGCAGAATAACGATGTGTTGTATATACCGTCCATATTTGACTTGAAGGAGGATTATACGATCAAGATTGACGGGGCGGTTGGATTTCCGGGGACTTACCGGTTTGCCGAAGGCATGAGCATAGAGGATTTGATTATCCAGGCGGGCGGATTGAAAGAGTCCGCTTCGGAGGTTAGAATCGACGTTTCCCGCCGGATAAAAGACCCTAAAAGTACTCAGGAAAGCAAGGTGTTGGCTGAAAATTACACGTTGACATTAAAGGAAGGAATGGGCGTGGACGGCATGCAAGCGGTTGTCTTGCAACCTTTTGACGAGGTCTTTGTGAGGTCTTCGCCGGGCTACCAGGAACAGCAACGCGTCCGTGTCGTCGGTGAGGTTTTGTTCGGGGGAGATTATGTTTTGGCGAAAAAAGGCGAACGCTTGTCCGATTTGGTGAAAAGAGCTGGCGGATTAACGCCGGATGCTTATCCGGAAAGTGCCCGGTTGTCCCGTAAAATGAGTGATGATGAGCGAGGACGTGTGGAGACTTTGTTAAAGCTTTCTCAAAATCTGGCCAGCAAGGATTCCGTTGATGCGAACCAGTTGGATATTGGTGACGAGTATTATGTCGGTATTCATCTTGCCGAGGCGTTGAAGAATCCGGGATCTGAATATGACGTGATGTTGATGGAGGGGGATGTCTTGACTATTCCGCAATATACGGAGACCGTGAAAATCAGCGGTGCGGTGATGTATCCGAATACGGTTGTGTACAAGAATGGTGCCGATTTGAAATATTACATAGAACAGGGAGGCGGATTTGCCGAGCGTGCCCGGAAAAAGAAGGTATTTATCGTTTATATGAACGGTACGGTTTCCCAATCCAAGACTTTTGCGAAGGCAAAGGCTGCTCCCGGATGTGAAGTCATTGTACCGATAAAACCGACGAGAAAGGGAGTGGGATTAGCTGAAATCATGAGTATCGCTTCTTCTACGACTTCAATGGCGGCTGTCGTAACTTCTATTCTTAATACTGTGAAAAAATAATGACTATGACTGCGGAGCAGATAAGGGAACAGGATGAAAATGAGATAGATTTGGTTGAAGTGGTTCAAAAACTTTGGCGTAAACGTAAGTTTATATTCAAAGTGACGTTGATATTTGCTTGCCTTGGGGTGTTGGTGGCCTTGTTCAGCGCAAAAGAATTTCAAGCCGATTGTATCATCGTTCCTCAGTCCGGGGGAAAGAATGTTTCTTCCGGATTGGGCGGATTGGCGGCGATGGCGGGAATCAATATAGTCAGTATGGAAGAGGATGAAGTTTTGTCGCCGAAGATTTATCCGAAAGTGCTCGCCAGTGTGCCTTTTCAGAAGGAATTGATGAAAACCCGGATAAAATTCGAGGATTATGAGCAGCCTGTCAGTCTGATTGATTATTATACGAACGACGAGTACCGAAAATTTTCTTTGATCGGGGTTATTCTGAAATACACCATCGGGCTTCCGGGGACAATCATGAAGGCAAGGGATGAAAAGAAGCCGGATATTGCGATCCCTGACGATTCTAATATTCTGACTTTATCCAGGCAGGAGAGCCAATGTATGCGTGTGTTGAAGGACAAGGTGACGTTGAATGTGAACGAGAAGGAGGGAACCGTTAATTTGACAGCTGTTATGCCCGAACCGTTGGCGGCGGCCCAGGTGGCTTCCGTAGTGCAGGGCATGCTTCAGCGGTATGTTACCGAGTTTAAGATTGAAAAGGCGCAGGCAAAACTGGGATTTATTGAAAAACGCTATGTTGATGCCAAAAAGCAGTTTGAGGTGAAGCAGGAGGAGCTTGCCCAGTTCAGGGATGCCAATCGCAATTTTGCTTCTGCCATCGCCAAGGCGACGGAAGAACGGTTGTCAAATGAATATACGGTTGCATTGGGGGTATATAGCGAATTGGCAAAACAAAGGGAACAGGCCGGGATTCAGGTAAAGGAGGATACTCCGATATTTACGATAGTGGAACCGGTGACCGTTCCCAATGAACCTTCTAAACCCAAACGTGCCTTGATATTGGTCGCTTTTGTCTTTTTAGGGGGATTTATCGGGATTGGTTTGGTGTTGGTTTTGCCTTTTGTCGCCCAGATTTCTGGAAGCAAGCGTTTGCAGGCTTGGTTGCCGGAAGACGAGGCGTGATGTTTCGGGAAAAGGGAATTTACAGTACTGCTGTTTATAATTTTTTGATTTCCTCTTCCGTCAAATCGGTATTTTGTGCGATGATGTCTATGGGGATGCCTGCTTTCTTTAAGTTGGCTGCGATTTGATATTGCATTTCTGCTTTCCCCTCTGCAATACCTTGTGCTTTCCCTTCTGCAATACCTTTTGCTTTTCCCTCCGTTATGCCTTCTGCCATACCCTTTGCCATACCCTTTGCCATGCCTTCCCTGATCCCTTTTCGCCAAGCGCTATTGTATAATGTTTTTTCCACGCTGATGGCATCCCAGAACTTTTCATACCCCAACAACTGGGCATCGGTAAAAGCAGATTTCTCGAGTACTGATATGGCTTTTTTTATTTCCGGATTTTCCAGTAAGTCGGCAGAAATTTCCTTGGTCTTGTCATTGATTTCGGTAAGATAACGAAGCCAAAGCACTTGCATTTTCTTTTCTGCATAATTTTTCGGATTGAATTTCGGAAGTTCTACGAATATCAGATGTAATCCGTCAATGACTTTTTCCGAATGTTCGACATGAACCATGCGGTAATAATGGTAAAAACCGGTCAGTTCCGGTTCAAAGACATCGTTTACCAGATTCAGGGAATATACCGGTTGCAAGAGTTCGTATTCTTCCCCTGCATCCACTTGTATGACATAGGACTTGGATGCGTTGAACATGACTCGTTGCTGAAATTCCGGAGACCATACCATTTGCATTTCGACG